>NZ_JAXRUU010000023.1:0-44636 GCF_034497445.1 Halorubrum sp. AD140 | reverse complement strand
CCTCGGAGTCGGTTTCGTCCTCGGGGTCGGTCTCGTCCTCGGAGTCAGTTTCGTCGTCGTCCGAAGGCGCTTCAGGGTCGTCCGAACAGCCGGCGATACCGATTATCCCGGCCGCACCCACGACGCTAACGAACTTCCGGCGGTTGAACTCTTTTTGTACCATAGATCGAACCCGTCGTCCCCTCAATGCTCCGTACCCATTGTTAGAAGTCAGATAGGCGAATATCGAGGAATTACCGCGTATCTGCGCCGCAGAAGCCGACGAAACTGCGCGAGACGACGGTCGAAACGGTCTCTCCTCCGCGAACGACCGGTACGCGTTCGGGGAACAGCGAGTATCTCCAGCGTATCGAGGGCCGACCATCGGTATGGTGAACGAATCCGGCGAAACCGGATCCGAACCGCTCAGACCCGACGCGCGCTTCGCGTCTTGCGGATCGAGCGGCGGTGAGCCGTCCTTACCTCGAAGAGGCAGCCGACGCGATCGTCGCCGTTGACGGTGCGGCTCCTCGCAGCGATCCCGCAGCGACCACACCTCGATTTCTGCGTACACCCACTCCGCTCTCACCCGTTCAGTCGTCGTCGGCCGCGGCGGCCCGGTTCCGGATATCGATGCGCCCCTCGATCTCGGGGTCGATCCCGTGTTCGCGGGCATAGGCGGCGAGCACCTCGTACTGGATGTCGGCCTCGTCGATCCGGTGCCGCTGTGCGAGCGTCGGGAACTCGTGTTCGGAGTGGAGCAGATACTCCGAGACCGCGACGGTGTACCGCGCCTCGGGGTCGATGGGGTCGCCGCCGACGGCCGCCTCCAAAATCAGTTCCGCGTCGGCGTCCCAGACGACCTCGGCGTTCGAGACGTGCCCGTGCCACCAGTCGTCCTCGCCGAAGTCGACGTCGGGCGCGGCCATCTCGCGGAGCACGTCGTGGAGCTCCGCGCCGGTGACCGAGGCGAGCGCCACCGGCTCCTCGAACGGGATCAGGCTGATAAGGTCGGCCTTCGTCACCGCGTCCGCCCACGGATCGCCCTGCCGGAGCCCGCCGGCGTTCGAGAGCCCCACGTCGGCGTCGAGCGCCCACCGGAACGCGTCCGCGACGAAGTTGCCGACGCGGCACTCCCCGCCGTGGACGACGTCGCCCGTGCGCTCGATGGGCTCGTCGACGACGTCGACGGTCTCGCCGAGGTCGGCCGCGGCCATGCGCTCCGCGAGCGCGTCCGCCAGCCCCGGCGCGGGGTCGGCCCCGTCGGGCTCGTGGAGCGTCGCCGCGGGGACCGGCGAGTCCAGGTCCACTTCGACGACCGTCTCGCCGTTGACGCCGGGACGGACGACTCGCGTGTCGGCGACGACCGCGTTGCGTCGGCTGTGGACGTGTCCGCCGAGGATCGCGTCGACGTCGAGCGCCCGGGCGAGGTCGTCGTCGCCCGCGCCGAGATGGGAGAGGACGACGGCGTGGTCCAGCGCGGTGGGGCCGTCGGCGTCCGCGTCGTCTCCCCTCCCGCGCTCCGCGACCGCGGCCCGCATCTCCGCGAGCGCGTCGCGAGCCGCTTCGAGGGGGTCCTCGAAGTCGAGGTCCGCGGCCATCGGGTTCAGCGAGTCGGTGGCTGGGTCGGTGACGCCGACGAACCCGACCGTGGCCCCGTCGACCTCGCGGGTCGCCCACGGGACGACCCCCTCGTCGCGGCCGAAGGGCTCGCCCGCCTCGTCGCGGACGTTCGCGGAGACGAACGTCGCGGGCGCGTCGGCGACGAGGTCGCGGAGCGCGTCCGGCCCGTAGTCGAACTCGTGGTTGCCGAACGTGTCGAGGGCGGTGTCGGTCGCGGCGTAGAAGTCGATGACCTGCCGGCCGCCCGCGACCAGCGAGAGGACGCCCGGCGCGGTCGTGTCGCCGGTGGCGACGACCGCGGCGTCGGGGCCCGAGAGCGCCCGGATCCGGCCGGCGAGTCGGGCCGCCCGCTCGGGCGCGTCGAAGACGTTCTCGATGTCGGAGTAGTGGACGAGACGGACCATTCGATACGCGGAGGGACGGGGGAGCGACGCTTAAAAATCGCGGAGTGTCCCGGCGCACGAGGCGCGAGGCCCCCCGAGTTCGCGGGGGCGGTTCCCGCCACTCTCGGCCCGTGACCCCCGCTCGCACACGCGGAGGACATTGAAAGCGCTTTTATGGACGTCCGGACTACGTCGGGTCACAGCCTCTGTGGGGTTGATGATGTGCCGTTCCGTTAGGGACCGACCACGGGACGGGCACGCGAGCCCGCACGGGGGATAGGTGAACAACACATGCCCGTTTACGTAGACTACGAAACCCCAGCCGACCTCGCCGAGCGATCGCTCGAAGCGCTCGAGGTCGCCCGAGACACCGGTACCGTGAAGAAAGGAACCAACGAGACCACCAAGGCCGTCGAGCGCGGCAACGCCGACCTCGTCATCGTCGCCGAGGACGTCTCCCCCGAGGAGATCGTGATGCACCTCCCCGAACTCGCCGAGGAGAAGGGGATCCCGGTCGTCTTCGTCGACACCCAGGACGAGGTCGGTCAGGCCGCCGGCCTCGAGGTCGGCTCGGCCGCCGCCGCCGTCGTGGACGCTGGCGACGCCGAGGACGACGTCGAGGACATCGGCGAGAAGGTCGCGGAGCTCCGATAACCACCCATGAGCGCAGAAGAGGGCACCGGCGACTCGACCACCGCAGAGGTGATCGAGGTCGTCGGCAAGACCGGGATGCACGGCGAGGCCATGCAGGTCAAGTGCCGCATCCAGGAGGGATCGAACCAGGGCCGGATCATCACCCGGAACGTCCTGGGTCCGGTCCGCATGGGCGACGTGCTCCAGCTCCGGGAGACGCAGCGCGACGCCGACTCCATCGGAGGGCGATAACCGATGGTCGAGACACGCACCTGCGACTACACCGGCGAGGAGATCGAGCCCGGCACGGGCACGATGTACGTGAAGAAGGACGGAACCGTCCTCCACTTCGTCGACTCGAAGGCGGAGAAGAACTACTTCCTCGGCCGCGAGGCACGCGACCTCGAGTGGACCGAGGAAGGGCGCAACGCGGGTGGCGAGTAGATGAGCCACCACGACGAGCGCACCTTCGTGATGGTGAAGCCCGACGGCGTCCAGCGCGGTCTCATCGGCGAGATCGTCTCCCGCTTCGAGGAGCGCGGCCTGAAGCTCGTCGGCGGGAAGTTCATGCAGATCGACGAGGCGCTGGCCCACGAACACTACGGCGAGCACGAGGACAAGCCGTTCTTCGACGGCCTCGTCGAGTTCATCACCTCCGGTCCCGTCTTCGCGATGGTGTGGGAGGGCGCGGACGCGACCCGACAGGTCCGCGCGATGGTCGGCGAAACTGACCCCGCCGAGTCCGCCCCGGGAACGATCCGCGGCGACTTCGGCCTCGACCTCGGCCAGAACGTGATCCACGCGTCGGACCACGAGGACGAGGGCGCGAACGCCCGCGAGATCGACCTGTTCTTCGACGAGGACGAGCTCGTCGACTACGACCTCGACACCGCCGCCTGGGTGTACGAGGACGAACAGCACTGACCGTCGCGGCTTTTCCGTTTAACCGCCCTCGAGCGCTCACGACGAGCGCCGAGCGGTCGCGCCGTCGACACACCGCGTTTCCGGTGAATATTCGTCACCGATCCGACGTTGTCGTGCGGTTCTCGTGTCAGCGAAGTATATAAACGACCGCGTCCGCACCGCCGCCGCTCTCACAGGGTGTCCCATCTACAACGCGACTGAGCGGTCCGACGCTCCGCCGCCACTCAGCCGTCCAGCGCCACGACGCGGCCGTCGTCGGTGACGACGAGCACCTCGTCGGTCTCATCGCCGGTCGCGTCCGCGAACAGCGGCCCCGCGTACACCACGGCCTCGCCCGCGTCGCCGCGGGCGATCGCCTCGCCGTTAGCGTTCAACGCGAGCACGCCGCCCTCGCGGTTCACCGCGACCGGCCCGGGACCGGCGTCTCCGCTCACGTTGCCGATTCCCGGTGCGTTCACGCGGGTCTCGCCTCCGTACTGCTGTTTCCAGACGACCTCACCGTCGAGGAGGTCGACCGCCCAGACGCTGCCGACGCCGCCGACGTACACCCGGCCGGCGTCGGCGTCACCGACGTCGACGGGGCGGTCCTGAAGGCCGACGTCGTACCGACCGGAGCCGTCCGCGAGTTCGATCGTCTCCAGCGTGCCACTCGATCCGCCGAGCGCGAGGATCGGCCCGTCGCGAGTGTCGACCGCGTTCCAGCTCAGCGGCGTGACGGAGGGGGTCGTCGTCCAGCGCGTCTCCCCCTCGCCGTCGATCAGGCGGACGGTTCCCTCCTCGCCGGCGGTGACGACCGCGAGCCCTCGGGGCGTGCCGTTCGCCTCTTCCGCGTCGTCCGTCCCTCCGTCGTCCGAGTCGTCCTCGAAGTCGGCGATCAACGGGCGGCGGTCGACGGGCTCGCCGAGTGCCGTCTCGAACGCGGCGTCTCCGTCGGCGTCGACGGCGCGGACGTTCCCGTCGGTGGTGACCGCTGCGACCTCGGCGCGTCCGTCGTCGGTGAGGTCGCCGATCGCGGGTCGGATCCCGCCCGGGCCGTCGAGGTCAGCGGTGAACCGCGTCGAGCCGTCCGCCGCGTCGAGCACGACGAGCGTCCCCGACTCGGTCGTGAACGCGACCACCTCGTCCCCGTCGAGCGTCCCCGAGACGAGGCCGCTCACGTCGGTGGCCTCGTCGTCGCTCGCGTTTCCGGACCCGTCGTCGCTCCCGTCATCGCCGCCGCTCGCGTCGCCCGTGGCGACAGACGAGAGCGGCGCGCGCCACTCGACATCGTCGCCGACGGCGGTCGCGCGGATGACGCGTTCGCCGTCCTCGACCGTCGACTGCACGACGAGCGGGTCGCCGTCCGCGGTGGCGACGACCGCGCCGCTCCCGTCGTCGCCGTCGACGGGGTCCGTCTCCCACACGATCTCGGAGTCGGCCGCGCCGTCGTCGATGCCGACGAACGCGAAGAGGGCGACCCCGACGCCGGTCGCGCCGCCGGCGAGGAGGATCAGGGTCGCGAACAGTACGCGGCGGTCCATTGCCCGCCCGTTCGGGCGTCCCGGTGATACGGCTGTCGGATGCGGCGCGCGGGCACGGCGCGAGGGGCCTACAACAGCGTCGCGACACGGTCGGCGCGGTCCGCACCGACGAGCTCCCGGAGCGCGTCCGGGTCGCGCTCGCCGTTCGCGTTCACGAGGTAGACGGCGCCGTCGCGGTCGCCGTACGCGCCGTGGAAGTCGTAGACGAACCCGTACACGTCGGCGTCGGCGCCGCTCCCGGTCTCGCTGGCGATCGCGACCTGCGCATGGACGTTGCGCTCCACGAGTCGGTTTCGGAGGCTCGCGTCGTCGTCGGCCGCGGCGTCCGCGAGCTCCGCGAGGCCCGCCTCGACGACCGGGACGAGCTCCTCCACGTCGGCCCTGACGCCCGGTTCGTCGGGATACGTCCCCGTGCGGGCCGCGTCCAGAGCGGCGCCGACCGCGCCGCAGCCGGTGTGGCCGACGACCGCGAGCACCTCCGTGTCGGTGTGGCCGAGCGGGTAGGCGACGCTCCCCGAGAGCACACGCTCGTCGGCGACGACGTCGCTCACGCGGTTCCCGATGTTGCCCGCGGTGAAGAGGAACCCCGGCCGGTCGACGGCCCACATGCCCTCCTGCGAGACGCGCGAGTCCGAACAGCAGACGGAGACTACGGGCGGGCGCTGCCCGTCGCGCTGGTCGGCCAGCGCGGCGGCGGCAGGAGACGCGACGTGATCGTCGTTGCGGTCGAGCAGTTCGGTGAGGAGGCGGCGGCTCATGCGTCGACTTCTGCGCGCACGAGACAAAGAGGGACCGGGCGAGTGTCGTCTAGAGGGACCGGGCGAGTGTCGTCTCGACCGAAGCGCGACCGGGAGCCCCGACCGCCGAGGATCAGATCACGAGTCTGACGGCCAGAAACAGGAACCCGATCACGAAGGCGGCGAGCAGCGCGATCGTCGCTACCACGACGGCCGGGGCGAGCGCCTCCTCGTTCTCGTCGAGGACGACGCTTTCCATGTCTCTCATACGGGATCGGTCGTCGGCGCGCGGCTTGAACGCTTCGCTCGCGTCCGGAGACGGGACGCGTCCGCCAACACGTCACCCGCCGGCGGAGAGAGGGTTCCGTACCGCTTCAACGGGAGATCCGAGTGGCGGAGCGGCGGTGGGTTCATCGATCGCAGGTGCGTGGGGTGTCGCGCCAACGACTCGCACGGGAAACGCGCACACGCGTCTCCCATCACTTATACCGACGAACGCACTACGGCCTGTATGAGCGAAGAATCCGGGCGTCGGAACCTCCGAATGCCCTCGGACGACGAAGTGTTCGCCGTGGTGACCGAGCACCTGGGCGGGAACCACGTCCGCCTGCGCTGTGTCGACGGTAAGACGCGACTGGGCCGGATCCCCGGCCGCATGAAGTACCGAACGTGGATCAGCGAGGGCGACGTCGTGCTCGCGGAGCCGTGGGACTGGCAGGACGAGAAGGCGAACGTCGAGTGGCGTTACACCGACGAGGACGCGGACCAGCTGCGGCGGGAAGGCCACATCCAGTAGTCGTTTCGACGCGGTGCGCGGCGCCGATCTCCGAACCCTCCACACCCCCAGCAGCGCGCTCGGTTCGGTGACGACGAAGCGGCTCGACGCCACCGACTCGTCCCGGAAACCGTTTGAACGTCGGGAACCATCGCACAGGTATGCGCGAAGTGACCCTCCGGATCCGACACCACGGGGGGCCGGAGTCGGACGTGAGCGTCCGCCATCCCGACGTGACGTTTCGGTCGGTCTCGTCGATGACCGGGAACGGGAGCGAGTGGAAGCGGATCATGGAGCTCCGCGGGCCGACCGAGGAGATCGAGTCGTTCGTCGAGGAGTTCCGCGCGGCCGACGCCGTCGTGGAGGCGGAGCCGCTGTCGCCGATCAGCGGCAACCACGTGTACGTCGCGGTCGTGGTCGACGGCGACGGCTGGGAGGGGATCAGAGGGCGGCTCTCGGAGTTGGGGATCCACTACCGGATGGGCACGACCATCTCCGGCGGGATCGAGCGCTGGACGGTGTACCTCGAAGCCGCCGACGACCTCGCGGCCGTGATCCGAGAGCTGGAGCGGGGCGGCAACGAGGTGGAGCTCGCGCGAAACGTGGAGCTCTCGTCGATCGAGCGTCCGCCGGGACTACCGGCGTCTGGCATCCTCGACGGGCTCACCCCGCGACAGCGGGAGGTGCTGGCGACGGCCATCGCGGTCGGGTACTACGACCACGGGAGCGGGGTCGGCGTCGAGGACGTCGCCGACGAACTGGGGCTCGGGACCACGACCGTGTGGGAGCATCTCTCGCGGTCAGAGTCGGCCGTGATGAACGCCATCTTCGACCGCTTCTGGGGACGGACCGGGCGGGGGCCTGGCGAGGGGGACCGGCCGGCGGCAGAAGGCTGAGCGTTCGGTTCTCTCTCCTCCGAGGACGCGAACAACGCTTTTGTAGCTACGGCGTCCAGCGACGGGTATGACCCAGGGAACGGTGTCCGTTCCGGACGAGCAGTACGAGCGGCTGGCGGCGCTCGCGGCCGCGCGGGGAGTGACGCCCGAGGCCCAGCTGGCCAGCCTCATCGACGACGCCTACGAGGGACTCGACAGCGACCCGCCCGAGACGCTCCCGCTCGGAGTCAGCGATCCGGACGTCGAGGACTGAGCGGACGGCAGCTCCCCGGGCCGAGTCGGGGCCGGGTTCACCCGTCACCATCGCTCCTCGTCGGCGCGCGTTCGTCGGCGCGCGTTCGTCGGCGCTCCTCGTCACCTGCGCGCGTTCGTCGACGTCTCAGGCCGCGTCCGCCTTCGTCGCCTCGACCTCGACGTCGTCGGGGGCGACGCCGATCCGGGCGAACTGCGTGCGGACGTGCTCCTCGGCCGCGTCGAGCGCGGCCGACTTGGTGTCGAACCCGCGCGGCATCGGCTCCTCGAAGGCGACCCGGATCTCCTCGCCGTCGACGGTGAGCGCCGAACCGCCGCTCTCGACCTGATAGAAGGAGTCGCACACCCAGACGTAGGGGGCGTCCTCGTCCGGCGCGCCCTTGTACGTCGGCGGCTCCTCGCCGCGCTCGAACACCGTCCCGGTGAGGTCGGTGCCCCCGCCGCTGCCGCGGACCAGTATCATACCGTCGATAGGGGCCCGAGGCTGAAAAGGGACCCGCGGCGCGGACGGCGGTCGACCGCAGGCGGCCCGTCGACGAGGGGAAACGCTTTCGGGGTGGCGGTCGGTGGTGCGTCCATGACGCTGGAGGACTTCACCGATTTCACCGACGACGAGGGCGACGGCGAGGGAGACGCCGCCGACGCGCCCGCCGACGTCGATGCCGCCGACTCGCCGGCAGCCGGCGACGCAGAGGGCCGCGACGGCGGGCCGTCCGCGGACGACGCGAACGGTGCTGGCGCCGACGGCCACGGGGCGGCCGCCGACGGATTCTCCGAGTTCGCCGTGGAGCCGACCGGCGAGGACGTCGGCCTCGGCGTCGTCTCCGTCTCGCAGGGGCTCCGGGTCGCCGAGGAGGCCGACGAAACGACGCTGAAGGCGTTCGTCACGACCGGGAACCGCGAGTCGGTCCGGCTCGGGAAGTACCTCCTGATCCCGTACCCGGACGGCGAGCGGCTGTTCTGCCGGATCGTCGGGCTGGAGTACGCCCAGGAGTTCCGGTCCGACGACGCCACCGAGATCCACGCGCGCCGGCAGATGCGCCGCGACGACTTCGCCGAGCGCGACTACAAGTTTATGGCCGAACTGGAGCCGATGTCGGTCGTGTACGGCGCCGGCAACGACATGAGACGGCGGATGACCGACCGGGTGCCGAAGCCCGGCGCGGTCGTCGAGGAGGCCTCCGACGACGCCGAGATCAAGACGGGCCTGAAGATCCCCGAGGACGGCGTCTTCCTCGGTCACCTCTCGGTCGGCGGCGAGAAGGTGCGGACGGCCGCGCGGCCGCCGACCGTCGACTACCGGGTGAAAGACGACTACGCCGACGGCGACCCGCTCGCGTTCCGACACACGCTCGTCGCCGGCGGGACCGGGTCGGGGAAGACCCACGCCTCGAAGAACGTCCTCCGGCAGTACCTCGATTCGGACCGCACCTACCCCACCGGCGACGGCCGGGAGTCGCGGATGGCGGTCGTCCAGTTCGACCCCCAGGACGAGTACGCGCAGATGCACGACGACAACCCCGACCTCGACGCCGACTTCGCCCGCCGACTGGACCGGGAGGGGATCGCCCACGGCGGCCACGACGACACCGTCGCGCTGGTGCCGCGGGTCGCGAACGCGACGTACCCGGGCGAGGGCCACCGCGCCGAGCGCGTGGAGTTCACCATCCCCTTCTCGCTCGCGCGGGACATGCCGTGGCTCGTGGCCGGCTCCGGGCTCAACGACAACCAGTACCCCGCGCTGCTTACGCTCATCAACCGGTTCTTCCGCGACTACGGAGACTCGGGGACGTACGACCAGTTCCTCTCGTTCCTCGACGACCCGGCGCTCAAAGAGGAGTACGACGAGAACGGACGGATCCACGAGGCGACGTTCGACGCCGTCAAACGGCGGGTCCGCGGGGTTCCCGGCGGCGTGTTCGACCAGGACGCGAAGCCCATCACGGAGCTCGACCACACCCTCGTCCGGCCCGGGGGGCTCTCCGTGATCCCGACGTACCACCTGCCGACCTCCCGGCAGAAGGAGATCGTCGTGCTCGCGGTCGCGGGACTGCTCGTCGACGACAAGCTCTCGAACGACCCCGACAGCGACCGGATCGAGGAGACGCCCCTCCTCATCGGGATGGACGAGGCGCACAACTTCCTCGCCGACGCCGACAACGTGCAGGCGCGGAAGGTCGTCCAGAAGTTCACGGAGGCCGCGAAGCAGGGCCGCAAGGAGCGGCTCGGTCTCTTCCTGATCACGCAGGACCCCCAGGACGTCGCGGAGTCGGTGTTCAAGCAAGTGAACACGAAGGTCGTCTTGAACCTCGGCGACGAGGACGCGATCTCCAGCGTGAACATCCCCTCGAACCTCGCCGGCAAGGTCCCGTACATGGAGAAGGGACAGATGGTGGTCTACTCGCCGGACAACTCGGAGCCGGTCGAGCTGATCGGGCTCCCGAAGTGCGTGACGCGCCACGGCGACTGAGCGACGGCTCGCAGCGTGAAGGCGGCTCGCGGCGCAAAGACGGCTCACAGCGCGAAGGCGGCTCGCAACGCGAACCGCCTTTCCACGCGGTCGGAGTCGCCGACTGGGTTTTTCAGGACGGGACGAGAAGCGCGGATATGACCAAACGGATACTGGTTGCGATCGACGGCTCTGAGGAGGCGACGGAGGCGCTGTGGTTCGCGGCCACGGAGTGGCCGGACGCCGAGCTGACGGCGCTCCACGTGATCAACCCGGCCGACTCGACGACCGGCGCGGAGGGGGGATTCCCCGGCGCGGTCGACCAGTGGTACGACAGCGCGAAGGAGCGCGGTGAGCGTATCCTCCGCGACGCGATCGAGGCGGTGGACCGCGACGTCGACACCAGACTGGAGGTGGGCCGGCCGACCGCGGCGATCCTCGCGGTCGCGGGCGGCGAGGCCGCCGTGGGTGACGAGGAGGGGGCGGAGGGGACCGGAGAGCCGTTCGACCACGTCGTGCTCGCGAGCCGCGGCCGGACCGGGCTCTCTCGGATCCTGCTCGGCAGCGTCGCCGAGGGGGTCGTCCGTCGCGCCGACGTGCCGGTGACGGTCGTGCGCTAACGGGAATCGAGAGCGCGGACGGACCGGCCGGCCCCGCCGCCCTCACTCCTCGGCGCGCTCGGCCTCGACGACCTCGCCGACGACGGTCCAGCCACCGTCCTCCGGTCCCGACCGACCCAGCAGCACCGACTCGTGGTCCTCGGAGGTGATAAGCCGGAACTCGGCGTCGCGGTCGCCGTCGGTGCGGACTCCCTCGCCGCGGAACTCCCGCTGGAAGAACTCGGTCGAGGAGAACGCGAAGACGCCGGTCTCGCCGGTGTCGAGCGTGAGCCGGACCGGCCGCGGCTGGACGTTGTGGATCCGCTTCGCGATCGGGTGGAGATCGGGCATATCGGAACGTCCGTGAGAGTCGGAAATAAAGGCGCCGTCCGCACGGTGTGCCTCGTTGGCGTCGGTCGCGCAGTCTGTACCGGGTGAGCGGCATCGTCGACCGTGCCTCCCCGGTGAACCCACCGTACGAGGTTAAGCCGTCTCGGCGCGTTGATACGTGGGATAAGCCATGATATCAGCGTCGCTCACCTACCTGCGCGACGGCGACGACGCCGTCGTAACCGTCCTGATCGGCGGACTGCTCCTGCTCGCGAGTCCGCTCGTCGTCCCGTCGATCCTCGTGCTCGGCTACGTCTCTCGCGTCCTCCGGCGGACGGCCGACGGCGACGACGCGCCCCCAGCGTTCGACGGGTGGAGTGGTCTCCTGACCGAGGGGCTGAAGGGATTCGTCGTCACGCTCGTCTACTCGCTGGTTCCGCTCGCGGTGTTCGCGGTCGCGGCGGTCTTCGGCGTGGGCGCGGCCGTGGTCGGATCGGGCGGGGGCAGCGGGAGCCTTCTCGGCGGCCTCCTCGGCGGGGCGTTCGCGTTGGTGCTCGCGCTCGCCGCGCTCGCGGTCTCGCTGGCCGGCCTCTACGTGACGCCCGCGGCGCTGGCCGCCGTCGCCGACTCCGGTCGGATCGGCGACGGGTTCGCGATCGGGACGCTCTGGACCGTGGTCGCGAAGCGGGCGTACGCGACCGGCTGGCTCACCGCCGCCGCGGTCGTCCTCGCCGGCGCGCTGGCCGTCGGCGTGCTCTCCGTGGTGCCGGTTCTGGGGACGATCGCGGGTGTGTTCGTGCAGTTCTACGCGCTCGTGGCCGCGGCCGCCGTCGTCGGCTGGACGTGGACCGACGTGCGACCCGTCGCGCCCGATCCGCCGGACTCCGAGATCGCGGAGCGGCCCGCCGTCTAGGCGGGTTAAACGTACCGAACAGACCGCACGCGGCAAAAAGACCGGAAAAGAAAACCGCGTTACGCGTCGAGGACGTCGTCGTAGTCGCCCGCGTCGACGCGGTCGTCGAACGTCCGGGCGTCCTCGCCCTCGATGGTGACGCCGAGGGAGGCGCAGGTGCCGCCGACCTCCTTGGCGGCGTTCTTCACGTCGTACGAGAGCAGGTCGCTCGACTTCTGCTCTGCGACCTTCTTCACCTGCTCGACCGACATGTCCGCGACGAAGTCCTTCTGGGGCTCGCCGGAGCCCGTCTCGAACCCGGCCTCGTCTTTGATCAGTTCGGCCGTCGGCGGCACGCCGACCTCGATCGTGAACGAGCCGTCGTCCTCGTACTCGACGGTGACGGGAACCTCCATCCCGTCGAACGCGGCGGTCTCGTCGTTGATCTGCGCGACGACGTCCTGTACGTCCACCGGCGTCGGCCCGAGCTCGGGGCCGAGCGGCGGGCCCGGGTTGGCCTGCCCGCCGGGGACGAGCGCTTCGATAGTTCCAGCCATGTCCGTACGAACCCGGTGGCGACTTTTAACGGTTGTTCTTTCGGGCAGCGGAAGCCAGCGGTTCGCACACGGACGGTGACGGCCCCACCGCGAGTCCGTGCCGACCTACGACTCCGCTCCGGTCGCGTCGCCCGCGGCGGCCCCCGAGTCGCCGTCGGTTCGCCCCGGGAGGAACGTCCCGGTCTCCCGGCGGACGCCGACGAGCAGCGCGACGCCGGCGGCGAGGGGGACGACCGCGCAGGCGGCGTAGATGGGAGCGAACCCGACCGCGTCTATCAGCGGCAGCGACACCATGGGCCCGAGGCCGCCGCCGACGTCGCCGAGGACGTTGTTCGTCCCGGAGGCGCGTCCCATCCGCTCGTCGGGGGTGAGGTCCGCGAGCAGCGCCATCATCGGACCGCTCGTGCCGCCCTGGCCGGCGCCGATGAACACGCAGGCGAGCGCGAGGTCGACGACGGACCCCGCCCGGGCGAGCAGCAGGAACCCGACGAACGAGACGACGAGGAACGTCAGGAGGATCGGCGTCCGCGAGTCCCGGGTGTCCGATATCCGGCCGCCGACGAGCATGAAGACGGACGCCGAGAGGACGGTGCCGGCCATGAGCAGCCCGGAGGTGCCCTGCGGGTCGAGTCCCAGGAGCGAGAGGTCGTTCTCGCCGAGGAACAACACGAGCGTGGAGAACAGCGCGCCGATGTACGCGAACAGCAGCCCGAAGTTGACCAGCCCGACCGTCACGGCGGGGAGCGCCGTGTCGACGTCCCACGGCTTGATCGAGTCGCCCGCGCGCTCGCCGGTGACGTGGGTCTCGGGGACGTACCGGTGGGCCACGACGCTGGCGGTGAGCGCGAACGCGGCGGCGACGACGAAGGCGGCGGCGTTGCCGGCGAGCGAGGAGACGACGCCGCCGAGCACGAGTCCGGCCGGGAATCCCATCGTGATCCCGCCGCGGACGACGCCCATGTTCGTCCCGCGCGAGCCGCTGTCCGAGAGGTCGGCGGCGATGGTGTAGGCGGTCGCGAACACCGCGGCGGAACCGAGCCCCCAGAGCACCCGCGCGAGGAGGAACCACGTCTCGGGCGCGACGGCGGCCGCGATCGGCGTGAACCACCAGTCCGGTCCGACGACGAGCGGGCCGACCGCGAACCGCGGCAGCGACGCCGCGAGGGGACGGAGCGACTCGGCCGGCGGGGTCGCGAGGGCGACGACGTACCCCAGCGTGGCGATCCCCTCGATCAACAGCCCGTACACGAACGGCTTGCGCGTTCCGTACCTGTCGACGAGCGCGCCCGCGGGGGCGTTCGCGACGAGCCGCACCCACCGGTTCGCCGAGAGGATGACGCCGACCATGAACGCCGAGATCCCGAGCACCGCGCCGAGGTTCGGGAGGATCGGGAAGACGACGCCGCCGCCGAACCCGACGAAGAAGGTGCTGGCGATCACCGCGAGCAGCACAGTCGGGGGACGGTCGAAGCCGAACCGCCCCATCTCAGGGGCCCCGCCGGGACGTCCCGTCTCCTCCCCGTCGCACCGGCGCCGCGGTCATTCGGTCTCGTCCCCCCGGCGCATCGCCGCGATGCCGTCCGCCAGCGAGGGGACGGCCACGCCCTCCGCGAGCAGCGGCTCGACGATGCGCTGGAGCGTCGCCTCGGCGACCCGCCGGGTGTACGTCGGCTCGGGAAGGTCGTCGACGGTCGCCGCGTCGTCTCCGTCTGTCCCAGCCGCCCCGCCGGTGAGGGTGATCTGTCGGGTCCGCGCGCCGTCGAGCGTGGCGACGACGAGCGCCGCCGTCTCCTCGACGTCGACCTCGCGGAACGTCCCCTCCTCGATTCCCGATTCGAGGATGTCGGCGACGGTGCCGCGGAGCAGGCGGTCGCTCCTGACCAGCTGTTCGCGGATGCGCTCGTTGAACGGGCCCTGCGTCCGGAGTTCGAGGAGGGCGATGTGGAACGCCTCGCGGTCGACGGCGTCGGCCTCGAAGACGAACCAGCCGACGAACCCCGCGAGCCGCTCGGCCGGGGGGTCGTCGGCGTGGGCCCGGATCCGCTCCTCGGAGTCGGTGATGACGTGGTCGAGGAACGCGACGAAGAGGTCCTCTTTCGTGTCGTAGTGGTAGTGTAGCAGCGACTTGCTCTTCGAGCACTCGTCCGCGATGTCCTGCATCGTCACGTCGGCGTAGCCGTGGGCGCGGAGCGCGCGGTAGACTCCGTCCATGATCTCCTCGGCCGCGCCCGGCTGATCACTCATTGACTGACCAGTCAGTCAGCTTGAAGTAAATCCCTGTCGATCGGGGTTCGAACGGCCGGTTCACCGCGGAGCGGCGACGACCGTCCCCGTCGGGCTGACGGTCGCGTCGCTCGGGAGGCAGAGCGGTCGAAAAGCCGATACTCCCTCGCGAACGTCGTCGTCAGCGGTTACAGACGGGTGACGTTCGTCGCGCGCGGACCCTTGTCCGCCTCCTCGATGTCGAACTCGACTTCCTGACCCTCCTCCAGGTCCGGGCCGCCGACGTCCTCCATGTGGAAGAACACGTCCTCGTCCGCGTCGTCAGTCTCGATGAATCCGTAGCCGCCGGTGTCGTTGAAGAAATCAACCTTCCCTTTCGCCATTGCATCAGTACGAGCGAGAGGAGTACATAAAAGGCTTCCGCGAGCGGGACCGGCGTGCCAAGACGGGGCACACCCGGACACGGCGGGGATCCGTCGGGGTCGATCCCGCCGTGTTAGTAACTACTATACGACCCCGGTGGAAAGCGATGTGTATGAGTCAGTCGTACAATCGAGGCCTCATCGAGGACTTCAGCCGCTGGCGGGAGTTCGAGGCGGGGATGTGGGCCTGGATCTTCCACAAGTTCACCGGATGGGTACTCGTCGGGTACCTGTTCACCCACATCGCCGTGTTGAGCACCGGAATCCCGGCAGCAGGGGCGGGCGAAGCGGCGATAATGGCCGGCGAGGACGTGTACACCCAGACGATCGTCAGCCTGGAGAGCCTGCTTCTCGTCCGCATCCTGGAGGTCGGGCTGCTCGCGGTGGCCGTCTTCCACATGCTCAACGGAACCCGACTCCTCCTCGTCGACCTCGGCGTCGGCCTGGAGGCGCAGGACAAGAGCTTCTACGCGTCGCTACTCCTGACCGGAGCGATCACCGTCGCGTCCGTTCCGACGTTCATCGCGGGGGCGTTCTGAGATGGCCGAGCGCTACTCCTCGTTCGAGTCCGGCGGTCGGATGTGGCTGCTCCAGCGCGTCACGGCGGCGTTCCTGCTCGTCGTGCTGGCGTTCCACTTCTTCCTGCTCCACTTCGTCCACCACGCCGACGAGGTGTCGTTCCTCGCGAGCTCGGCGCGCATGGAGCAGCTGAGCTACTACTCGCTGATGATCCTGTTCCTGCTGACGGCGACGTTCCACGGCGTCAACGGCGTGTACAACGCCCTCATCAACCAGGGGCTGACCGGCACCAAACGCGCCGTCGTCAAGTGGACACTCGTCGCCGCGAGCGTCGTCCTGATCGTCCAGGGCGTCCGAACCGCGAACGCGTGGGCGGGAATCGGACTCTACTGAGCCGACCATGAGCACACAGATACCCAAACAGACCGAGGAATCGAGCGAAACCGAGAGCGAGGCCGACGTCCCGTCGAGAGGGGACGAGCGGCGGGCCGAGAAGCGTCGTCGCGCCGAGGAAGCGCGACGCCAGCGGGAGGCCGAAGCGGCGGAGAAGGCGGCGGCCGACGAGGACACGATCGAGCTGAAGGTGTTCCGCTACGACCCCGAGGTCGAGGGGAAACAGGAGCCCCGGTTCGACACGTTCCACGTCCCGTTCACGAAGGGGATGACCGTCCTCGACGCGCTGATGTACTCGCGGGACAACTACGACTCCTCGCTCACGTTCCGCCACTCCTGCCGGCAGGCGATCTGCGGGTCCGACGCGATGTTCGTCAACGGCGGCCAGAAGCTCGCGTGTAAGACCCAGATCTCGGAGCTCGACGAGCCGATCCGCGTCGAGCCGCTCCCGCACGCCGAGGTGACGAAGGACCTCGTCGTCGACTTGGAGCACTTCTACGACCAGATGGAGGCCGTCGAGCCGTACTTCCAGACGAACGACCTGCCGGACGGCGAGCTGGAGGAACAGCGCCAGTCGCGGGAGAACCGCGAGAAGGTGAAGATGTCGACCCGGTGTATCTGGTGTAGCGCGTGCATGTCCTCGTGTAACATCGCCGCGGGCGACAACGAGTACCTGGGGCCCGCCGCGATCAACAAGGCGTACCGGTTCGCGATGGACGAGCGCGAGGGCGAGGAGATCAAACAGAAGCGGCTGGAGATCATCGAACAGGAGCACGGCGTCTGGCGGTGTCAGACGCAGTTCTCCTGTACCGAGGTGTGCCCGAAGGACATCCCCCTCACCGAGCACATCCAGGAGCTGAAACGCGAGGCGGTAAAGAGCAACCTGAAGTTCTGGTGAGCACGGGAGACACCCTCAAGGGACTCCGGAAACAACGACATATCATACCTACAATGCACGAACACGACGTCATCGTTGTCGGCGCCGGGGGGGCGGGACTCCGGGCGGCGATCGCGGCACAGGAAGCGGGGGCCGACGTGGCCATCGTCTCGAAGCTCCACCCGGTCCGCTCGCACACGGGCGCGGCCGAGGGAGGAATCAACGCGGCGCTGCGGGACGCCGACTCCTGGGAGGACCACGCGTACGACACCATGAAGGGGTCGGACTACCTCGGCGACGCGCCGGCGGTCGAGGCCCTCTGTCAGGAGAGTCCGGAGGAGGTGATCCGCCTGGAACACTGGGGGATGCCGTTCTCCCGCGAGGACGACGGCCGCGTCTCACAGCGCCCGTTCGGGGGGCTGTCGTTCCCGCGCACCACCTACGCCGGCGCCGAGACCGGCCACCAGATGCTCCACACGATGTACGAGCAGGTGGTCAAACGAGGAATCACGGTGTACGACGAGTGGCACGTGATGGACCTCGCCGTCACCGACGAGGACGACCCGGCCGACCGCACCTGCCACGGGGTCGTGGCGTACGACATCCAGAGCGGCGAGGTCAGCGGCTTCCGCGCCGAGAACGGCGTCATCCTCGCGACCGGGGGGATGGGCCAGGTGTTCGATCACACTACGAACGCGGTCGCGAACACCGGCGACGGCGTCGCGATGGCGTACCGCGCTGGCGTCCCGATGGAGGACATGGAGTTCATCCAGTTCCACCCGACGACGCTGCCGTCGACCGGCGTCCTGATCTCCGAGGGGGTCCGCGGCGAGGGGGGCATCCTCTACAACCGCAAGGGCGAGCGCTTTATGTTCGAGCACGGCTACGCGAACAACGACGGCGAGCTCGCCTCCCGAGACGTGGTCTCGCGCGCCGAGCTGACCGAGGTCAACGAGGGGCGCGGCATCGAGGACGAGTACGTCCACCTCGACATGCGGCACCTGGGTGAAGAGCGCATCCTCGACCGGCTGGAGAACATCCTCCACCTCGCGGAGGACTTCGAGGGCGCCGACGGGCTCACGGAGCCGATGCCGGTCAAGCCGGGTCAGCACTACGCGATGGGCGGCATCGAGACGAACGAGTTCGGCGAGACCGCCATCGACGGCCTGTACGCCGCGGGCGAGTGCGCCTGCGCGTCGGTCCACGGTGCGAACCGCCTCGGCGGAAACGCGCTCCCCGAACTCATCGTCTTCGGCAAGCGCGCCGGGCGTCACGCGGCCGGCGAGGACCTGGGCGAAGCCGAGATCCCGACCGGCAAGCGGGGCGAGTGGGAGCCCGCTGAGTACGAGTTCGAGGTCGAGGTCGGCGAGGTCGGCGGGCAAGGCCCCGCCGCGGCCGACGGCGGCGCGGTGGCGACGGACCCCGACGGCGTGCTCGAAGCGGAAGTCGAGCGCGCCAAGGCCCGCGTCGACGAGCTCCTCTCGCGGAAGGGTCGCAACCACGCGGAGATCCGCTCGCAGGTCCAGGAGACGATGACCGCCAACGTCAACGTGTTCCGCGAGGAGGGCGGCCTGAAGGAGGCGCTCGTCGACCTCCGCGAGGCGCGCGAGGCGTACAAGGACGTCGCCGTCTCGGACCCATCCCGGACGTTCAACACCGACCTCATTCACACGATGGAGACGCGGAACATCCTCGACATCGCCGAGGCGCTCACGATGGGCGCGCTCGCGCGGCGGGAGTTCCGCGGCGCCCACTGGCGCAAGGAGCGCCAGGAGCGCGACGACGAGAACTGGCTGAAACACACGCTCGTCTCGTGGAACGACGGCGAGCCCGAGCTCTGGTACAAGCCGACGATCCTCGAGGGCGAGACCAAGACGTACGAGCCCAAGACGCGCTCGTACTGAGCCGTCGAAACGGACACGATCGTTCCGGATTCTTCACGGTCTCTTATCCGTCGTCGGTCGAAAACGGCTGCGCGTTCGGCGGTCGTCTCGGACGACAGTCTGCGAGGAACGGGCGCGTTACGCGCGCACCGTCGAGAGAATCCCCACTTCCACCGCATTCGACGATCGTTGAATAGGGGATTTATTATCGTCGAAAACGACGGGTCGAACAAGATGATACACACAGAGACCGCACGCGCCTCGGCGCCGGCGCTGCCGCCGGAGCTGCAGTCTCCCCGCGCGAAGCTCGTGTACCTGTACCTGACCACGACCGGCGACGCCACCGTCTCCGAGATGGGCGACTCGCTCGGGATGAAGAAGATCTCGCTGTACAGCATTCTGAAGACCCTCAAGCGCGAGGGGATGGTCGACTCCGACGGCGACACGTACGCGCTGAACTGACCTCGCGACCCGGTCGACGCGATCGGTCCGTCTTCTGATCGTCTCACCCCGTCAGCGGAGCGTTTAGGGACCTGCGGGCCGCAGAACGGGCGTGGACGCGAACCAACAGGAGTTCCGAAACCCGTTCGGAATGGACGAGGCGTGCGAGAACTGTCCCGAGCTGTGCGCCGCCCGCGAGCGCGTCGTCCACGGCTACGGCGACGTCGGCGCGGAGTTTCTCGTCGTCGGGACCCGACCGACCGCGGCCGCCGAGGAAAACGGTGTCCCCTTCACCGGTGCCGGGGCTGGCGAGCGGGTCCAGTCGATCTTCGCCGACCTCGGATTCGTCCGGTCGTCGCCGGACGCGGCGGAGCCCGACGTGCAGAACGTCTTCTTCACGAACCTGACGCGCTGTCGCCACCCCGAACGCGAGCCGACCGACCGCGAGGTCGACACCTGCGAGCCGTTCCTCAACGCCGAGATCCGGATGATAAACCCGCAGATACTCGTTCCCGTCGGAGAGCGACCCCTCCGAGAGCTGGCGATCGAGTACACGACGCGGCGACCCGACTCCTTCGACGTCGAGGCCGAACACGCGACGACGATCCGGGGCCGGGGCTTCGAGCTGGTCCCAATGATGGAGCCGGACGCGATGACGGAGGCGGACGTGGACGCGTTCCGCGAGCACGTGCGAGAGAACGTGTTGGGTCGTGACTATCGCCAGACGAAGGGCCGACAGAGTCGCTGACGACGGCGGGACGACAGCGGGCCGTCGGTCCGCGAGACGACCGTCGGACCGACCTCAGTCGCCGAGGTCGACGTCGTCGAGTATCCCCTCGGTGGCGTCGGCGCTGTCGGCGCCGAACGCGCAGTCGATGAGGATGTGTCCGCCGAGCGTCGACGGCGAGATGACCTGGTCGGCGCCGGCGCGCCGGAGCTTGTCGACGTTCTCACGCTGCGTCGCCGCCGCCACGATCCGGACGTCGGGGTTGAGCTGACGAGCGGTGAGGATCGCGAGCGCGTCGCGCGCGTCGTCCTCGGTCGCGACGACGACCGCACGGGCGCCAGCGAGGTTCACCCGCTCGAGCGGCTCGACGTCGCTCGGGTCCGCGGTGAGCACCGGGACCTCGCGCTCGGCGAGCCGCCTGGCGGCCGTCTCGTCGGTCGTCACGACGGCGTACTCGACGCCGTCGCGGGCGCCGAGCTCTTCGAGAATCGGTTCCGTCAGGTCCCCGTAGCCGAGCACGAGGACGTGGTCGTCGAGGAGGTCTATCTGGTTGTCTGTCATCTTTCCGAGCGCCTTGGAGAGCTGCGCCTCGATGGCCGGCGTGATCAGGACCCCGAGGGCCACCGCGAAGGCGGCGACGTTCATCACGAGCGAGGAGACGACGAACAGCTGGGAGATGTCGGCGGCCGGGCCGACTCGGGGAGTCACGTCTCCGTACCCCACCGTGGAGGCGGTGACCACGGTGAAATAGAAGGCGTCGACGATCGTCTCCACCCCGTCGAACTGGTCGCGGAGCGCGTACGTGCCGACCGTCCCGTACGAGACGGCGGTCACGAGCGCGGCGGTCGCCGCGAGCTGCGTCGGCGACGGCGAGAACGTCCGGTCGAATCGCCCGCGGTTGAAGACGAGCGCGGGGACCGACAGGACCGACAGCGCCACCAGCGGGAAGGAGAGGACCGACGCCTGCATCAGCCCCTGGACGGCGGTCAGCGGCAGCAGGATCGCCGTGGAGTACCAGCCGACGCGGTACCCGTTCTTCAGCGCGAAGCCGCTGCCGAGCATCGAGAACCCGGTGATCGTTCCCGTGAACCCGACCGTCTGCCGGACGACGTCGGGGACGTAGGGGGCGAGCGGCCCGTCGACGCCGAGACCGCCGATCTGAGCCAGGCCGGCGAGGATCGACAGGACCGCGACCGCGAAGGTCAGGGCGACGGACGCCCGCACGGTCACCCAGTCACGGGTCAGCTCCATATCAGGCCGTCGCCGACGCCGGACTTAAACCCCGCGAGCGCGGGCCGGCGTCGAGTGCCGACGCGCCGATACACGTTTAAGTTCACTCCCACGCGTGTGAGGCGTATATGGCACTGCCCGTCGAGATCGTCTTCGGAATCTACCTCGGGATCATCACGGGGATCGTCCCCGCGCTGGTCTCCGGTGTCCTCGGATTCGTGTTCAAGTACGTCACCGGGGTGACGATCCCGGGGCTCGGGGTGGTCGTCCTCGCGCTCGCGCTCGCCGGCATCAACGGCGGCCTGCTCGCGCTCAACGACGAGACGATCCGGTCCTCCGAGCGCGCGCCGGCGGTTCTCACGGCGATCATCGTCATCCTGATGCTCTCGCTGTACGCGCACTCACAAGGTGACACGCTCGGCGCCAGCGTACCGAAGCGGCTCTCACTCCAGCAGCTCCGCGATCGGACCCTCTCGACCGACGTCGTCGAACTGGTCGGCGGACGGGGACGGGTCACCGTCGAGGTCGCGGGAGAGGTGAACGACATGGAGGGATACCCGCCGCTGCCGGCCGAGACGCGCCGCGCGGTCCTCGAGGGCGAGTGGCGGTTCCCCGCCGACCTCCCGCTCGTCGAGCTGGAGGACCGATTCGCCGAGCGGCTCCGGACCGAACTCGACCTTGCGGACGTCTCCGTCCGGATCGACGAGCAGGCCCGCGCGACGGTGGCCGCCGCTCCGCCGACGGGCGCGCTCTCCAAGCGGGTCCCGCAAGGGAAGCGCGCGGTGTCCGTTCCGGCACTCGTTCCGACCGGGATCGCGAGGGGAGACGTGGTTCGGGTGATCGCGTCCGGGCTCGCCGTCGACGGGACCGTTCTCGCCGCCCGGACGAGCGGAAAGCCGGAGCCGGGCGCGGGGGCGTCGAACGGCGCGACCGGCCCGGGTGGCGGCGATCTCCCCGACGCCGAGCGACATGACGGCGACCCTCGAACCGACGGCGACTCTCGGACCGACGGCGGGACGGCGAAGTCGGGTGAGAGCTCGCGGCCGGACGGCGGAGAGCCGGCGCCGCCGCCGGCGGCCGTCGCGGCCGGAGCGCCGACGACGACCGGCGGGGAGGGCCGAGTGACCGTTGCCGTCGACCGGTCGGAGGCGACCGCGCTCCTGCGGGCGGGCCGGGGGCGGGTGGTAGTGCTCTCCCGCGGCACGCGCAGGGAGTACGAGGTCACGTCGCTGCTCCGCCGCGCCGGCAAGCGGTTCCGGAAGGTGTCCGTCGTGGCCGGCGGCCCGCTCGACGGCCACACCATCGGTGAGGTCGGCGTCCGGGAGACGTACGACGTCGCCGTCCTCGCGGCGCGACACGAGTCGTGGACGATCGCCCCGAGCGGCTCTCAGTACCTCTCCGCCGAGGACGACCTGTTCGTCGTGGGGAACCGCGACGCGCTCGACCGGTTCGCGGAGGCCGCCCGATGACCGCGGCGGCCGCGGGAGTCGCGACGACCGCGGCGATCGGGGCGTCCGAGGCCACCGTGGCGGCCGCCGCGTCACCCGTCGCCGTCGGCTTCGCCCGCCCGCGGCAGGCCGCCGTCACGCTCGTCACCTTCGCCGCGCTCGCGTTTCTGCTCGCGGTCGCGGCGGCGCTGGCGTACCGGTGGTACTTCCGCACCGAGATCCCGGAGGGAGTGACCGTGCTGCTCGGCGTCTCCGTCGTCGCGCTGTACCTCAACACGACCTCGCTGGGAGCGATCGCCGTCGGCGACAGCCCGAGCCTGCTCGAGCCGGAGAGCGTCCTCTTCAACGTCGTCTCGCTCGGCGTCGCGGCGGTCGTCTCGCCGGTCGGTCAACACGTCGGCGATCGGCTCGCGGTCGAGGTGTTCGCGCTCTCGGGCGCCAGACAGCTGGAAGGGGAACTGAGCGACGTCGTCCGAGCGGTCGGGCGGTTCACGTCGGTCACGCTCCCGCCGGCCGCGGAGATACGGGACATCGAGACGTACGACCCCGTTTCGCCGGAGAAGAAGGCCGAGATCGCCGAGAAGACGCTGCTTTTCGGCCGAAAACTCTCCGGCGAACAGCTCCGAGAACGACTCGTCACGCGGGTGAAAAGCGACTACGGCGTCGGCTACGTCGACGTCGACGTCACCGACGATGGGGAGCTCGACTACTTCGCGGTGGGCTCCCGCGCGGCGGGGATCGGGCCGACGCTCGCGCCCGGATCGGCCGCCGTCGCCGTGACTGCCGATCCGCCGAACAACGCCACCGCGGGCGACATGATCCAGCTGTGGCGGACCGACTCCGATCCGAAACGCGTGGCGACCGGCGAGCTTCGCGGCGTCGCCGGTGACGCCGCGACCGTCGTGCTCGACGAGTCCGACGCCGAGCGGCTCGTCGAGGAGGAGGCGTACCGCATCGTGACGCTCCCGGCGGAGCCGCAGGCGGACCGGGAGTTCGCCTCCCTGCTCCGGACCGCCGACGAGACGATGGCGGCGGTGACGGTCGGGGCGGGCAGCGACCTCGACGGGAGCAGGGTCGGGGACGTGTCGGTCGTCGTCGCCGCAGTGCGCCGGTCGGACGGACCCGTCCTGCCGATCCCCCCGAGCGCGTACGCGTTCGACGCTGGCGACCTCGTGTATCTCGTCGGGCGCCCCGACGCGATTCGCCGGTTCGAGGCGGACGCGGCGGCGGACGGCGCCGGAGCGGACGGCGCTGCGACCGAAGTCGATGACGGCGACGACCCGGCCGAGCCCGACACCGCCGTCGAGGCGGCCGGCGGCGACGGCGACGAGCGCGAGGGGACGCAACGCTCTTGAGGCGTCCGCGCGGGTGAACGCGTATGGAGTGGAAGCTGTTCGCGGACCTCGCTGAGATCGCCGGCGACCGGACCGTCGGCGTGGACGCAGCCCCGGGCGACACGGTCGGCGACGCGCTCGACGCCCTGCTCGACGCGCACCCCGCCCTCCGGGACCGAGTGCTCGACGACGGCGCGGTGGCCGACCACATCAACGTCCTCCGGAACGGCCGGAGCGTTCGCCACGACGAGGGGTTAGAGACCCCACTGGAGGCGGGCGACGAGCTGGCGCTGTTCCCGCCGGTGAGCGGCGGCTCGCTCGACCGGTAGATCGGTCGTTTCAAACGGTCGCCCGACGCAGTACACGGCATGAGCGACGGCGACGAGCCCGGAGAGAGAGACGACGACGGAGGAGCGGACGAGCACGGGGACGCGGCGGCCGACGGCGACCGCGAGGAGTTCCACGAGGACCCGGTCGGACACGCGCGCGCCACGGCCGGCATGACCGTCGGCGAGCTGGTCGAGGAATACGGCGACGCCGGCATCGGCGCGGCCGCGGTCAACGAGGCGGGCGACGTGCTGGCGGAGATGTTCGCGAACGACGACTGCACCGTCTTCTGCTCGCTGGCGGGCGCGATGGTGCCCGCGGGGATGCGCCGGATCGTCTCGGAGCTGATCCGCGACGGGTACGTCGACGCGCTCGTTACCACGGGGGCGAACCTCACGCACGACGCGATCGAGGCGATCGGGGGGAAACACCACCACGGTCGGACGCACGACCCCGAGAAGAGCCTCCGCGAACACGACGAGGGGCTCCGCGAGGAGGGCGTCGACCGCATCTACAACGTCTACCTCCCCCAGGAGCACTTCGCGGCGTTCGAGGGACACCTCCGCGAGGAGGTGTTCCCGGAGTTGGTGGGAGGAGCCTCCGTCTCAATCGCCGACCTCACGCGCGAGCTCGGTCGCGCGAACGCCGCGGTCAACGAGCGCGACGACGTGGCCGAGGACCCCGGCGTCGCCGCCGCGGCCTACGAGTGCGACGTCCCGATCTACTGTCCCGCGGTCCAGGACTCCGTGCTCGGGCTCCAGGCGTGGATGTACGCGCAGACGGCCGACTTCACGCTCGACGCCCTCGACGACATGACCGACCTGACCGACCTCGCGTTCGAGGCCGACGACGCCGGCTGCCTGCTCGTCGGCGGCGGCGTCCCGAAGAACTTCACCCTCCAGACGATGCTCGTCACCCCCCGCGCGTACGACTACGCGGTCCAGATCACGATGGACCCGGAGGCGACCGGCGGGCTCTCCGGCGCGACCCTAGAGGAGGCCCGGTCGTGGGGGAAACTGGAGACGGACGCGCGCAACGCCTCCGTCTACGGCGACGCGACCGTCATGCTGCCGATGCTGATCGCCGCCGCCCGCGAGCGCGTGGAATAGTCGCCCAGACCGATCGACCTGCCGCATGCAGAGAGTTCGTTCGGCACGGGAGTGTACCCGCGGTGCGTATCACCGACCGGGTCAGTCCAGATGCCGGCTGGCCGCCCGGCACACCTTTGACGCTCGGTCGCCCGGCATACCTTTGACGCTCGGTCGCCCGGCATACCTTTGACGCTCGGTCGCCCGGCATACCTTTGACGCTCGGCCGGATAGGGGATGGTAGCGCCACCGTCAAGTTTGGCATGATGCCACCTATCACCCGTCAGTGCCCCGCGTGCGGAACCCGAGACTGGAGCCGCCGCTTCGCAGTCGTCGTCACCGATACCGGCCGTCGGTTAGTCGAATGCCCCTCATGCAACCACCGGTTCAGACCGGTCGACAACCCGTACCTCAACTGACCCGGCGGCCGAATTGTTCCCGGTCCGTCCCCGCCTACATCCCCCGATCGGTAACCGACGCGGACGCGTCAGTCGCCCCGTGCCTCCAGTCCGACGGCCTCGGCGAGCAGCGCGTGCGACTCCAGCGCGTCGCCGTGGTCGGGGACCGTGTGCTGGATCATCACCTCGTCGACGCCCACGCGTTCGGCGAGCTGGCCCAGGATTCCGGCGATCGTCTCGGGGCTCCCGGAGACCGACTGCGGCCACTCGTCGGCGTCGAGCGTCGCGGGCGTCGGCTCCGGGACCCCGCCGAGCTCGTCGATCGCCTCCTCGACGGTCGGCGTCGAGTCCCCGAGATCGCCGCGTCGCATCCGCCTGAACGTCGCCTCCGCGGGTGCGCGACGGCGGGCCGCGGCCCGGTCGGTCTCCGCCGCGACCGCGTTGACCGCGACCATCCCCATCGGCTCGTCGGGGCCGCCGGGGAGGACGCCGGAGTCGAACGCCTCGCGGTAGGCCGCGAACGCGCGCTCCGCGAATCCGAGGCGGATGAACCCGGCGAAGCAGTAGCGGAGCCCGAGCGTTCCCGCGATCTCGCCGCTCGACGGGCTCGACCCGAGCACCCACGGGACCGGGGGACCGTCCCCGGAGCGCGGGACGCCGAGCTCGGCGTACTCGTGGCCCTCGGGGTAGTCGTCGTAGAGGTGGCTCACGAGCGCGCGGATCCGCGCTTCGTGGTCCTCGTTCGGGTTCTCGACGCGGCGGCTCGTCCCGAGCGCGCGGTCGGCCGCCGCCGGCCCGTTCGCTCGGCCCACGCCGACGTCGACGCGGCCCGGCGCGAGCCCGTCGAGGACCCCGAACGACTCGGCCACCTTGAACGGGCTGTAGTGGTTGAGCAGGACGGCGCCGGAGCCGAGTCGGATCGCGTCGGTCGCCGCCGCGAGGCGGCCGAGGAGCACCTCCGGGGTCGTGCCCGCGAGCCGATCGGTCCGGCCGTGGTGCTCGGCGACCCAGAACCGAGAGTAGCCGAGCCGCTCCGCCTGCTCGACGGCGGCGACCGTGTTCGCGAAGGCGTCTGCCGCGGTCCCGTCCGCGGGGACCGGAGAGAGGTCGACGACGGAGAGGTCCATGCCCGGCCTCGACGACGCCCGTTAGTAAGGGTTCGGCCGTCGGCGGGATCGTGGGGGTTCGGCCGTCGGCGGGACCGTGGGGGTTCGACCGGCGGCGCGATTGCGGGAGATCGGCTGACGGCGCGATTGCGGAGGTCGATCGACGCGGTCGCGGACGCGGGAGAAGCGGTCGCTGCGAGGTCGAGAGAACGAGCCGATCGAAAAGACGCCGCCGTCAGTTGTCGCCGGCCTTCGACTGCCAGGCGTAGTCGCGGCGCTTCGCGGAGCTCCCGAAGCCGCAGGAGGCGCAGCGCTCCTTCTTGACGTGGTATGACTTCTCGCCGCAGCGGCGGCACTTCACGTGAACCGTCTTGTTCTTTTTCCCTTGAGAGGGCGTTCCGGAGCCGGTCATGCTTTGATGGTGACGACGTTATCGCCGCGTATAATCGTTGTGTCTTCGATCGCGACGGCGAACTCCCCGTCCAGCTCGTCGTCGACGCGGTCGTCGACCCCGTCCTCTGGCTCGATGACGACGTTCATGTGTTGGTCGTAGCCGGACAGGACGCCGTAGTAGGTCGTCCCGTCTTTGAGATGCACCGTCACAGGCTCCTCCAGCGACGCTTCGAGCACGTCGAGGGGTCGTCCACTCATTGTTCGTAACGCCGCCCGTCGCACTATTAAAAATACCGGGAAGAGCGGGTCCGTGCCGGGGGTATCCCGCTCTGTGTCGGGGCGTTTCTCTCTCTCCGCTTTCTCGCGTCACCCGCCCGATCGCGGTGGCGGCCGAACCCCGGTGTTTTTACGTTGCGCAACTGTAGCCCCAGATACCACACTCCCGCGGGACACGGTGAGTCGACGTCGACTCGGCCGTAGCGGGGCCTCAATGACGCGCGGTAGGACGTAGCGCTGACGGCTCCTTGCGGGGTTTCAGTGAGGAGCGCCGATCACGGCGTTCAACACGACACATCATGGAAATCGAAATTGCGACACTCGGCGGTTACGAAGAGGTCGGTCGACAGATGACGGCAGTCCGAGCGGGCGAGGACATCGTCATCTTCGACATGGGCCTGAACCTCAGTAAGGTCCTCATCCACGACAACGTGGAGACCGAGAGCATGCACAGCCTCGACCTGATCGACATGGGCGCGATCCCGGACGACCGCGTCATGAGCGAGCTGGAGGGCGACGTCCAGGCGATCGTCCCCACGCACGGCCACCTCGACCACATCGCGGGCATCCCGAAGCTGGCCCACCGGTACGACGCGCCCGTCGTCGGTTCCCCGTACACGATCGAGCTGGTGAAACAGCAGATCGCCGACGAGGGGAAGTTCCAGGTCGACAACGACCTCGTGAAGATGGAGGCGGGCGGGACGATGCGGATCGGCGACTCCGAGCAGGTCGAGATGGAGTTCGTCAACGTCACCCACTCGATCATCGACGCGATCAACCCGGTCCTCCACACGCCCGAGGGCGCGATCGTCTACGGGCTCGACAAGCGACTGGACCACACGCCCGTCATCGGCGACCCTATCGACATGGACCGGTTCCACGAGATCGGCCGTCAGGACGAGGGGGTCCTCTGTTACATCGAGGACTGCACGAACGCCGGCCGGAAGGGCCGAACCCCCTCCGAGTCGTACGCGAAAAAGCACGTCCACGACACGCTGACCTCGATGGAGGACTACACCGGCGGGATCGTCGCCACGACGTTCTCCTCCCACATCGCCCGCGTGAAGACGCTCGTCGAGTACGCCCGCGAGATCGGCCGCCAGCCGGTCCTGCTCGGCCGCTCGATGGAGAAGTACTCCGGCACGGCCGAGCGGCTCGACTTCGTCGACTTCCAGGGCGACGTCGGCATGTACGGCCACCGGAAGTCGGTCGACCGCGCGTTCAAGCGCATCATGAAGGAGGGGAAGGGGAACTTCCTCCCCATCGTGACGGGTCACCAGGGCGAGCCGCGCGCGATGCTCACCCGCATGGGCCGCGGCGAGACCCCCTACGAACTGGACGACGGCGACAAGATCGTCTTCAGCGCGAGCGTCATCCCGGAGCCGACCAACGAGGGGCAGCGCTACCAGTCCGAACAGCTCCTCCGGATGCAGGGCGCCCGCATCTACGACGACATCCACGTCTCCGGCCACCTCCGCGAGGAGGGCCACTACCAGATGCTCGACGCGCTCCAGCCGCAGCACCTGATCCCGGCCCACCAGACCTTGGAGGGCCGCTCACCGTACGTGAACCTCGCGAAGTCCCAGGGGTACAATCTCGGCCGTGACGTCCACGTCACGCAGAACGGCAACGTCATCCAGCTCGTCGAATGACGAGCGAGACGAAGGAGGCGCGGGTGCTGGACGCCATCCGCGAGCGGCGTGAGCTGGTCAACGCCGCTATCGACGAGGAGCTGCCGGTACAGCACCCGGAGCGTCTCTACGAGGCGACGCGATACATCCTCGAAGCGGGCGGGAAGCGGCTCCGACCGACGGTGGCGACGCTCGCCGCCGAGGCCGTTACCGGGAGCGACCCGATGAGCGTGGACTTCCGCGAGTTCGCGGCCCTCGACGGCACCGAGGTGGACGTGATGCGCGCGGCGGTCGCCATCGAGGTCATCCAGTCGTTCACCCTGATCCACGACGACATCATGGACGAGGACGACCTCCGACGGGGCGTCCCCGCCGTCCACGAGCAGTACGACACGTCGACGGCGATCCTGGCCGGCGACACCCTCTACTCGAAGGCGTTCGAGTTCATGACGGAGACGGGCGCGGACCCGGCGAACGGGTTGGAGGCAATGCGACTGCTCGCGTCCACCTGCACCGAGATCTGCGAGGGGCAGGCGCTCGACGTCTCCTTCGAGGAGCGCGACGACATCCGGCCGGAGGAGTACCTGGAGATGGTCGAGCTGAAGACCGCGGTCCTGTACGGCGCGTCGGCCGCAACGCCGGCCGTCCTGCTCGGCGCGGACGACGAGATCGTCGACGCGCTGTACCAGTACGGGATCGACTCGGGACGGGCGTTCCAGATCCAAGACGACGTGCTCGACCTGACGGTTCCCTCCGAGGAGCTGGGCAAGCAGCGCGGCTCCGACCTCGTCGAGGGGAAGGAGACGCTGATCACCCTCCACGCGCGCCAGCAGGGCGTCGACGTCGACGGCCTCGTCGACGCCGACACACCGGCCGATGTCACGGAGTCGGCCATCGAGGACGCGGTGACCGCCCTGGAGGAGACCGGCTCCATCGCGTACGCCCGAGAGACGGCCGAAGATCTCACCGAGCGGTCGAAAGAGCACCTCGAGGTGCTCCCCGAGGGGGGCTCCCGGAGCCTCCTCGAGGACCTCGCGGACTACCTGATCGTCCGCGGCTACTGAGCGGGCCGGAACCGACGACCCGACGGCGGGCGCGGGACTTGCAGCCGCCCGGCGGCCGCGATCCGGCGCAGCCGGCCGCAACGGACACCGCTTTATTCCCCGTCACCGTTGCTCCGTCCGTGTCCCGGTACCGAGACGTCGTCCTGTTCTTCACGCTCGCGTTCCTGTGGGGCGGCTCCTTCGTTGCCATCGAGGTCGGCCTCGACTACTACCCGCCCGTGCTGTACGCCGCCTACCGGTTCGACCTGGCGGCGTTGGTGTTGGTCTCGTACGTCCTGCTGACCGAGACGGGGCCGCTCCCGCGTACTCGCGGCGACCTCGCCGCGATCGTCTTCAGCGGCGGGCTGTCCGTCGCCGCCAACAACTCGCTGCTGTTCGTCGGCCAGCAGTACACGACCAGCGGCATCGCCTCGATCACCTACAGCCTCGTCCCCATCGCGACCGCGGCGGTCGCGGCCGTCTGGATCGGGGGGTCCGACCTCGACGCGCGCGGCGCGCTCGGCGTGGTACTGGCGTTCGTCGGCGTCGGGCTCGTCGCCCAGCCGGACCCAGCGAACCTCGCCGGCGGCGTCACGATCGGGGTCGGGCTCATCTCGGTCGGCGTGCTCGCGGTTGCGGTCGGCAGCGTCGGCCTCCGCACCGTGGAGACGACGTTCTCCAGCGTCGCGCTCACCGGGTGGGCGATGCTGTGCGGCGGCCTGTTGATCCACGGGCTCAGCGTCGGACTGGGCGAGACCCAACGGCTCCCGGTCGCGGAGCTTCCGGCGATCGGCTCGTTGCTGTTCCTCGGGGTGTTGTCGTCGGCGGTCGCGTACACGATCTACTTCACGCTGCTCGACCGGCTGGGCGCGTTCGAGATCAACCTCGTCTCCTACGTCGTCCCGGTGGTCGCCACCGTCGCCGGGGCGGTGCTGCTCTCCGAGCCCGTGACGGCGCTGACGGTCGCGGGCTTCCTCGTCATCGTCGTCGGGTTCGCGCTGTTGAAGCGGCACGCGATCGCCGACGAGGTGCCGCGGCTCCTCTCTCGGGTCGGCGGACTGTTCTGAAGCCGAACGGCCGCGGCGGCCGTCTCAGCCGTCCAGCGCGGTGATGTCTTCGAGGATCTCGACCGCGTGGTCCTCCGGCGAGACGCCTTCGTACGCGAGGACGACGGTCCCCTCGTCGTCGAGCACGTACGTGTTCCGGAACACGCCGTCGAAGGTGTTGCCGAACATCTGCTTTTCCCCGTAGGAGTCGTACGCGCTCGCGATCTCGCCGTCGGGGTCCGAGAGCAGCGTGAACGGGAGGTCGTACTTCTCGGCGAACGGGTCGAGGTCCTCGGCTGGGTCGTCGCTGATCCCCACGACCGCGACGTCGGCGTCCTCGAAGGCCTCCCATTCGTCGCGGAACCCGCACGCCTCGGTGGTACACCCCGGCGTGTCCGCGCGAGGGTAGAAGTAGACGACCGTGTACCGCGCGTCGGCGGGGTCGACGGTGACGGTTTCGCCGCGCTGGTCGGACAGCGTAATCTGCGGTGCGGAGTCGCCCGGTTCGAGCATACCGTCCGTCGTTCCGGCCGCGTCTTAGGCCGTTCGGTCCGATCGGCCAGTCCTCCCGAGTGGCTCGAAGACCGCCGCGAGGAGCTCGAAGGCGCTCTTCCGAAACTATCGGTCTCGACGCCACAGAGCCCCCCTCGACGGGGACTATCGCGGCTCGACGTAGAGCGTGTTCTCTCGCGCGTCTACGTCCGCGTTCGACAGCTCCTCGACGTCGAAGGGCCGTGCTTCCCGCCGACACTGCTCGTACACGGTCACTGCCCAGTCGCGAGCTTCGGGGGAGCTCGTGTCGATCACGGCTTCGAGCTGGGCAGTGTCGGGGTCGTGCCCACAGATGCCGATGCGGTCATCCATGATATTGAGTCCGCACCTGGAGTCGTCCGGAAGGTCGTCGTGGAGGAACACGGTACAGTTGTCACACGCGAACGCTCGGGCGATCAGATCCGGGTCCCATTCGACGATCGCCCGCAGGATCGGAAGCGAGTAGAGATACTCCATCTCCATCCCTTCGATCACGCGTCGGCAAAACACGTCGAGGTTACCCGACTTGTAAATAGTCGTCCCGAGCCCTCGTATCGATTCGGTCGATTCGAGGAGGTGAGTGACCCGCTCGACGGGCCTGTACGGGTAGTCCGGGCCTGGATACGCCACGACGGCGTCTTCGAACTGTTCGACCGAAAACCCCTCCATCTCTCGCGGGAGCCACTGCCAGACCTCGCGGAGCGTTTCACTCGTGTGCATCCCATCGCGGAGTTCGAGGAACCGCTCAGTCACGAACTCGCCCAACGCCGTGAGCTCGTAGCACCGTCCGTCGCACGCGATCCACGACCGGTCCTCGAAGTCGCGGATGACACGTCCGATCGTTGGGTCCGATGCTCCTGTCACCGCCCGCAGATCGCACCGGTCGTAGCGCGCTTCGGAGAGCGCCTCCAGTGTCGCGACGCGGTGTTCTGACCGTGCCAGAAACTCGATCGCCTGAGTCGCGGAATCCATGATAGATATCCACACACATACTACAAAATCCTTCGCGCCGCGAAATAGCGGTCGGAGAAGATAGGTTTGCCCTCAGGAGTTGTAGACCCGGTGTTCGTCCGTCGGTCGACGTCTCGCGATACCGTGGTCTCCGGTGGCGACGACGAGCGAGCTCGCCGTCGGTTCGGCCTCCCGTTCCGGCATGTGCACCTCGACCGGTCGATCAGGGTTGGGGCACGCGGCCTCCGTCACGAGCACCAAACCTGGCGATGACGCCGTTGTTCGTCCCCTCATGCACCCTCGCTCAGCTTGTCCGCCACGTGGTCGAGGACGGCGGCGTGCTCGTCCTGTGGACTGAACATGACGAACTCGGAGTCGTCTCCCGCTCGGACCGTGTGGCCCGGCGGCCAGTAGAAGAGCTCGCCGGTTTCCACCACCTCTTCGCTTCCGTCCGCATAGCTGGCTGTGAGCGCGCCTGTCAGGACGTACCCCCAGTGGGGACACTGACAGAGGTCGTTCTCCAACCCCGCCAAGAGCGGCGTGAGGTCTGTCCCGGCGCCGAGGCTGAAGTATTCGCCACTGAACTCGCCGTAACCGCTCGTGTCGCCGAAGTTCATCTGCTGCCGGGCGACGGCGGCGGGCGTGCCGATTTTAACTGGTACGTCTCGTTTGTCTTGTTTCATCTCGTTCACCTGTCGCTAGGAGGCGGTTTCGCCACCACGTCTCAACTCGGCCACAACGGCTATCACGGTCTGTGTGGCCGCCGATGTCCCGCTGACTGGACGGTGCGTGTGCTTGGGCCTCCTAGTGCTGTGATCGTTGGCCCCGAGCGAAGAGTAGTTACCTAGCGAAGATGTTCACCCAGTGAATATCTTCGGGGACACGCGGCGGCGCTCCGAGCACGGACGTACCGCAACGGTGGATCCCGTTCAGACGCCGGACGGACCGATCCGCTCGGTTCGGACCGAGGAATGGCCCCGAGACAGCGGTCCAGGGCCGTTCTGGAGCGACGGTTCACAGCTCGCGCTCCGCATTCTGCACGTCGGTCGAGTCAGGGACGAAGCGTCTCGACGGCTGTCCGGTTGCTTTTTATCAGTTACCCGCATTCTCACGGTATCGATGGAGTGGCAGCCGACGCCGTACACGGCCCCGCTGCTCGTCGCGTCGGTCGCGTCCGCCCTTTTCGTCGTGTACGCGACGGCGAACCGGACGCGTGGCGACCCGCCGCTCGTCCGCGGCTTCGTCGGCGTCGCCCTCGGCAGCGGCGTGTGGTCGCTGGCGTACGCGGCCCAACTGTCGGCCGTCACGCTCGGCGCGACCCTCTTTTGGAACCGGATCGTGTGGGTCGGGATCGCCGTCCTCGCGGTCGCGTGGCCGACGTTCGTGCTCGCGTACGTCGGCCGAACCGCGTGGCTCCGCCCGCCGCGGCTCCTCCTCCTGTCTCTCGTCCCGACGACCGTCGTCGTGGGGGTTCTCGGTCTCGGCGCCGACCCGCTCATGTATCGCTCCCCCTCGCTGGTCGACGCCGGCGGCTACCTCGTGATGGAGTACAGTCCGACGCCGGCGATCGTGGGGTTCGTGGCGTACTCGCACGGGGTGAACCTCCTCACGTTCGTCTTGCTCGGCCACGCCGCGGCCACCCGTGAGGGCGTGCTCCGACGACAGGCCGGGCTCCTGCTCGCCGCCGGCGCGGCGCCGACGATCGTCGGAATCGCGGGGATCTGGGGGGCGTTCGGCCCGACGTTCGTCGACTACACGCCGGTGACGTTCGCCGCCACGGCCGGAGTGGTCGGCTGGGTCGTGTTCCGACACCGACTCCTCGACCTCTCCCCTATCGCTCGCGACGCGGTGTTCGCGAACCTCTCTGACGGGGTCGTCGTCGTCGACGCGACGGGGCGAATTGCCGACCTGAACGGCCCGGCGCGCCGCCTCTTTCCGGACGCCGCGGTCGGGCGACGCGTCGAGGCGACCTTCGAGCGTGTCCCCGTGGTCGTCGAGGCGGCGAGGGGGGATCGGGCGGACGACGAGATCCGCGTAACTCTCGACACCGAAGCCGGTGCGCGGTTCCTGACAGTGTCCGTCCACGACGTCGACGGCGGCGCGAGCGGTCGACGAGTCGGTTCCGGCGCGCGCCGAGTCGGTTCCGGAGCGCGCCGAGGCGGTCCCGGCGCGCGGCAGAACGGCTCTGGGAACTGCCACTCCGGATCAGCGGGCGGCACCGTCCTCCTCTTTCGGGACGTGACCGAGCGGGAGACGCTCCAGCGCCGGCATCGGACGCTCATCGAGAAGTCACCGAACGTCGTCGCGGTCTGCGGCACGGACGGGCTGCTCCGGTACGTGAGCCCCTCGGTGGAGCGGCTGCTCGGCCACGCGCCCGAAGCGATCGAGGGACGACCGGTCCTCGACTTGGTCCACCCGGACGACCGGCTGGACGCACAGCGCGCGTTCGAGCGAGCCTTCGAGACGGGCGAGCCGCAGCGGCTCGACCACCGGACGACCCACGCCGACGGGAACTGGCGCCGGTTCGAGACGACCGTCGAGCGGCTCTTCGACGACAACCGAGAGGTCGTGATCACCGCCACCGACGTGACCGAGAGCCGCCGGTACGAACAGCGGCTCCAGGTGCTCAACCGCGTTCTCAGACACGACCTGAAGAACGACACGAACGTGATCGGCGGCTACGCCGGCCTCCTCCGCGACCACGTCGACGCCGAAGGCGACGAGTACCTGGACGTCATCGACCGGAAGGTGGAGACGCTGACGCACCTCAGCGACCAGGCGCGGGAGATCGACGTCGCGCTTCACAGCGAGGGCGGACGGACGGCGATCGACCTCGCGCGCCTCGTCGGTCGACTGGGCGAGTCGCTCGCGTCGTCGTACCCCCACGCGACGGTGACGGTCTCGACTCCCGACGTCGCGGTCGTCTCGGCCGACGAGCTGTTGGAGTCGGCGGTCCGGAACGTGCTGGAGAACGCGGTCGTCCACAACGACCGAGAGCGCCCGACCGTTGAGGCGACCGTGACAGCAGACGACGGCGGGTATCGGCTCGATGTCGCCGACGACGGGCCGGGGATCCCGCCGGTCGAGCGGACCGTGTTCTCCGAGGCGCGCGAGACCGCGCTCGAACACGCGAGCGGCCTCGGGCTCTGGCTCGTCCACTGGATCGTCACGGAGTCGGGCGGAGAGATCGAGATCGAGACGCGCGAGCCGAACGGGACGCTGGTGACGATGTGGCTCCCGACCGCCACGTCGGGGGACGCGGCCGGCACCGCAGACGCGGTTCTCGACCCGGAGGACGCGTCCGCGGGCGGCGCGGTGGACTGACCCTCGTCGTCGCTCCGCAACCTCTTTGCGGCCGCTGACCGAACCGACGGCCATGAGCCACGGACCCCTGGACGAGGACGCGGTCGAGAGCTACCGCGAGGCGGGCGCGGTGCTGGTGGAAGCGACGAACGAGGCTCGAGAGATGGTCGAGCCGGGACGGACCCACCTCGAGGTCGCGGAGTGGACGGAGGACTTCATCCGCGAGCGGGGGGCCGGGCTCGCGTTCCCGGTCAACATCAGCGTCGACCCGGAGGCGTCGCACGCGACGCCGGCCCGCGGCGACGAGACGGAGTTCGGCGAGGAGATGGTGTGTCTCGACGTCGGCGTCCACGTCGACGGCTACATCGCCGACGCGGCCGTGACGGTCGACCACACGGGCACTCCGGAGCTCGTCGAGGCCGCCGAGATGGCGCTGGAGGCGGCGGTCGACGAGGCGGGCCCGGGCGTCGAGGTCGGCGTCGTCGGCGGGGCGATCGAGGACGTGATCCGCGGCTACGGCTACACCCCGGTCCTGAACCTCTCCGGACACGGCGTCGAGCGCTACGACGCCCACACCGGACCCACGATCCCGAACCGGGGGGTCGACCGCTCCGTCGAGCTGGAGCCGGGACAGGCGGTCGCGATCGAGCCGTTCGCCACCGACGGCCGCGGGAAGGTCGGCGAGGGGACCGAAGAGCAGATCTTCGAGCGACAGGGGTCGGGAAGCGTGCGCGACCGGCGCGCGAGACAGGCCTTAGAGGAGATCGAGGCGTTCGACGACCTCCCGTTCGCCGCGCGGTGGCTGGAGGGCGACCGCGTCGAGATGGCGCTGCGCCGGCTGAAACAGGCGAACGCGATCAAGGGGTACCCCGTCCTGAAGGAGGCCGACGACGCCCTCGTAAGCCAGGCGGAGCACACGCTCCTGATCACGGACGACGGCGTCGAGGTGACGACCGCTGGGATCCACGGCTTCGACGGCTGATGGACCGGATCTACGCCCCGTGGCGGATCGAGTGGGTCGAGCGCGAGTCGGACCCGATCGAGGGCTGCCCGTTCTGCGTGCTTCCCGAGCGCGAGGACGCCCGCGAGGCGCGCGTGGTCGCCCGCAGCGACCGAAACTACGTCCTGTTGAACAACGCGCCGTACAACCCGGGTCACGCGATGGTGATCCCCTTCGAGCACCACGAGGACCCCACCGACCTCGACGACGCGACACTGCTCGACCACGCTCGCTTGGAGACGGCGACGCTGGCGGCGTTGCGCCGCGACGTCGACCCCGACGGCGTGAACACGGGGCAGAACCTCGGCGGAACCGCCGCCGGCGGCTCGATCGACCACCTTCACACCCACGTCGTCCCGCGGTGGGACGGAGACACGAACTTCATGCCGGTGACGGGCGACACGAAGGTGATCGTCGAGGCGATCGACCGCACGTACGGACACCTCCACGCCGGCTTCGCCGCCGGCGACGACGTCGTCGACCCGGGCGACGCCGAGGCCGGAGACCCGGTGCGGCTGTCGTTCGGCGTCTGAGTCCCGTCAGTAGACAAGCTCTCCGGAGATGAACTTCCGGGTGCGGTCGTCCGACGGGTCCTCGAAGATCGCCTCCGTCGGGCCGATCTCCGTGATCCCGTCGTCGAGCAGCACCGCGACGCGGTCGGCGACGCGCTCCGCCTGGTGCATGTCGTGCGTCGCCACGACGACGCCGATGCCGCGGTTCCGGGCCTCCTCAATCGCCGCCTCGATGACGGCGGTGTTTCGCGGATCCAGGTCGGAGGTGGGCTCGTCCAGCAGCAGGACGTCCGGGTCGTACGCCAGCGCGCGGGCGAACGACACGCGCTGGGCCTCGCCGCCCGAGAGCGAGTCGGCGTGCTGGTTCGCCTCGTCCGTGAGCCCGACGACCTCGAGCGCCTCGCGAACCGCGTCGGGGGTGTCGGCAAGCCCCAGCGCCGCGGCGATCCGGTCGCTCCACGGGCTCCGAACCCGGATCCCGTACTCGACGTTGCGAGCGACCGAGGCGTCGAAGAGGCTCGCCGCCTGGAACACCATCCCGACCCGCCGACGCAGGGCGAGGCGGTCTGACTCCTCGGCGGCCCACGCGTCCGTGCCGCCGAGCGCGACGGTTCCCGTGTCCGGTTCGAGCGAGAGCGCGAGCGTCCGGAGCAGCGTCGTCTTGCCGACGCCGGAGGGGCCGATGACGCCGAGGACCTCGCCGGCTCCGACCTCGACGGAGAGGTCCTCGAACACCCGCTCGCCGTCGAACGACTGCGAGACGCCGGTCGCTCGGAGCATCATCGCGTCACCCCGCCGTCGCCGAAGTGAACGACGACCGCGTTGACGAGTAACACCAGCGCGACCAGCACTGCCCCGAGCACCAACGCTGTCTCGTACTGCCCCTGACGCGCCTCCAGTTGGATGGCGGTGGTCAGCGTTCGCGTCTTCGAGATCCCCTCGGAGCTCGTGATGTTGCCGCCGACGATGAGCACGGACCCGACCTCGCTTATCGCGCGGCCGAACCCGGCCAGGACCGCGGTGGCGATCCCGTAGCGCGCCTCCTTCAGGACGACCAGGGCCGCGTCGAGACGTGTGCCGCCGAGCGCGCGCGCGGCGTCGCGGACGCCGTCGTCCACGCCGTCGACGGCCGCGAGGCTGATGGCCGTGATCGGCGGCGTCGCGAGCACGAACTGGGACACGATCATCGCCTCTCTGGTGAAGACGAGGTCCAGCGGGCCGAGCGGCCCCTGATTGGAGACCGCGAACAGCACGAGCAGCCCGACGACGACGCTGGGAAAGCCCATTCCTGTGTTGACGACCGACTTCAGGAACCCCTTGCCCCGGAAGTCGGCGAAGCCGATCGCGACCGCGACCGGCACGCTGAACAGCGTGCTCAGCGCCACGGCGACGAGGCTCACGTACAGCGAGACGTAGATGATACTGGAGACGTAGCCGTCCCTGAACGAGACGTCGAGGAGGAGCGGCAGGTCGCCGACGAGCGGGCTCCCGAGGGCGACCGAGTCGCCGACGGCGGCGGACAGCAGCTGTGCGACTGGTTCGATCGGCACGCTCACTCGTCCGACGAGTCGCCACTCCAACCTTCCGGAACGTACTGCTGGAAGTTGGGGTCCTCGGCGACCGCCTCGGGGAAGAACAGCTGCTCGCCGTTCACCTCGTACTCGGAGATCGCGTCCTGCACGCCGGGACTCGTGATCCAGCCGATGTAGGCCATCGCGAGGTCGTAGTTGGCGTTGTCGTGCTCGCCGGGGTTGACCGCCATGATCCCGTAGGGGTTCGCGAGGGCTTCCGGGCCGTCCTCGATGGGGCCCTGCACGAGGATCGCGAGGTCCACTTCCGAGCGCTGTGCGATGAACGTCCCGCGGTCGGAGAGCGTGTAGGCGCCCTGCTGGGTGGCGTTGTTCAGCGCCTCGCCCATCCCGGTGCCGGTCTCCTGGTACCAGTCGCCGGAGGGGTCCGCGTCGGCCGACTCCCAGAGGTCGAGCTCCTTGGTGTGGGTTCCCGAGCCGTCCCCGCGCGAGACGAACGACGCCTCCGCGTCGGCGATGGCGGCCAGCGCCTCGGTCGCCGAGTCCGCCCCCTCGATCCCCGCCGGATCGTCCTCGGGACCGACGATCACGAAGTCGTTGAACATCAGGTCGCGACGGTTGATCCCGTACCCCTCGCGCAGGAACTCGTCTTCGAGCCCGCGGGCGTGGACCATCACCACGTCCGCGTCGCCGTTGCGGGCCGACTCCAGGGCGGCGCCGGTCCCCTGTGCGACCGCGTCGACGGTCACGCCGTACATGTCCTCGAACCCCGGGTGGACTTCGTCGAGCAGCCCCGTGTCGTAGGTGCTCGTCGTCGTCGTGAGGGTGAGCTCCTCGCCGGCGACGCCCGGGCGGTCGTCGTCACTCCCGCTCGATTGGCCCGATCCGCCCCCGATCGCCGAACACACGGCGGTGCTCGCGACTGCCCCGGCGCCCATCGCTGCGACGAACCGACGGCGATGTATCGACATGGACACACCGAAGGACTGATCTCAGATATATCTTCTGCACGGCACGTAACCGGAATCGGTTGTTATCTCCGATGACGTCAGCCGTTTCGGTCGCACCTCCGGTTACGTCGTTCGTCGGCGACGTGCGAACGCGCCCCGAGGGAAAGCGCCAACACGCTCCGGGGCGAGCATGAGGTATGGACGACCCCGGGGATCGCGAGGCCCGACCGACGGCGGAGGGCGGGACGGGAGGGGACGAGGAGCGTGGCGGGGCAGCGGGCCGCGGCCGAGCCGCGCTCGTCGAGGGAGACACCGAGTTCGACGCGCGCGACGCCGCGCTCCTGCGTGCGGTCCACGAGGCGGGGTCGGTCGCGGGCGCGGCCTCGGCGCTCGGTCGCTCGCGCGCCCGCGCGCTCTCGCGGATCGAGACCCTGGAGGACGCGTTCGACCTGCTCGTCGAGCGACGACGCGGCGGCTCGGGGGGCGGCGGCAGCCGGCTGACGGCGGCGGGCCGCGACCTCCTCGACCGGTACGACCGGCTCCAGGCCGTGCTGGCCGCGACCGCGAGCGTCCCGGAGACGGTGCTGGACGGCACGGTCGCGCGGGTCGACGGCGAACTGGCCGACGTCGACACCGCGGTCGGACGGCTGCGCGGGCTCCACGGAGGGACGGACGGCGCGGGCGGCGCGGACGGCGTTCGGGGCGGCGTCGCGGTCGGCGACCGGGTGCAGGTGCGGATCGGCGCCGACGCGGTGACGGTTCACACGGGCGACGAGCGGGTCGACCCGGACGCGACGAGCGCGCGGAACCGCTTGCGCGGTACGGTGGCCGAGATCGACGCGGGCGAGACGGTCTCGACGGTGCGGGTCGCGGTCGAGGGGGTGACGTTCCGGGTGCTGATCACGGCCGAGAGCGCGCAGCGAATGGACCTGGCCGTCGGCGACGACGTGTCGATCCGCTGGAAGGCGACCGCGACGCGACTGGTGGGACACGCGACGGGCTCCGCTGCGTGAGTCGCCGAGAAGCGGTCGACCGGACCGCGGCGCTCGTCACTTCCCCCAGAAGGGGTCCCGCTTCCGCTTGGTCTCCAGGTACGCCGCGAGCGCCTCGCGCTCGTCGGCCGTGATCTCCTCTTTCAGCTCCTGTTCGAGGATCTTCGCGTGCTTCTCGGGCACCTCGATCCAGAGCGTGTCGCCCTCCTCGATGCCGCGCCCGACCGTGGGGCCGTCGATGGCGACGCTCACGCGCTCGCCGGCGCGCGCCTCGTCGACGTCGTCGCCCTGCTTTTGAATGCCCGAGAGCTGGCCGACGCGCTCGAACTCGTTGCCCTCGAAGACGCCGACGTTGCGGTTGTTCTGGACGGTCCCGGAGATTACCTCGACGCCGACGACCGCGGGGTCGTTCTGTCGGAACGTGTGGTCCGGGAGGATCCGGAACCGCGCGGGGCGGACGACCTTGTCGAGCACCGTCTCCTGCTGGGCGCGCCGCTTCTCCTCGACGTACGTCTCGTAGTCCTCGATCAGCTGGTAGATGACGTCGTTGGTGAACAGCTTCACGTCTGCGCTCTCCAGCTCCGTCTCCGCGTTCGCAAGGAGGTCGACGTTGAACCCCAGTATCGCCTTGTGTTCGTCCTGGTTCGCGGTCTCCGCGACGGCGATGTCGCGCGGCGCGATGTCGCCGACCTCGGCGCGCAGGATCGGCACCTCCGCCTCGCGGAGCGCGTTCGCCATCGCCTCCAGCGAGCCGAGCGTGTCGGCCTTGACGACGACGCCGTTCTCGGCGGTCTCGACCTCGATCTCCGCGAGCTCGGCTTTCACCTCTCCGATGACCTCCTCGACGGGACGGTCGCGGACCACCCGGACCGGCGCGCCGGCCATCGCCCGGTCGAGGTCGGGCGCGGCGATCTTCACCCCGGCCGCGGCGCCGACCTCCGCCACCTTCTCGAACTGCTTTTCGGTGCGGATCTCCTCGAGCGGCCGGGGCTGGAGCAGCGCCCGTATCTCGGTGACGATCGGCTCGTCCTGTCCGCCGACGACGATCGTGTCGCCGTTGCGGACCACGCCGTCGTACACCACCGTGTCGATGGTGGCGCCGAAGCCGCGCTCGTCTTTCACTTCCAGCACCGTCCCCTCGCCGGGCCCCCGCACGTCGATCGCCATCTCCTCTTTCATGAACCGCTGAGAGAGACCCATCAGGACCGTGAGCAGGTCGGGGACGCCCTCGCCCGTGAGCGCCGACAGCGGGACGACGCCGATGTTCTTCTGGAAGTCCTGCACGCGCCAGTACAGGTCCGCGGAGAAGCCGGCGTCCGAGAGCTGCCCGATGATCTCGTAGAGGTTCTCGTTGAGCATGGACTCGGCGCGCTCCGACTGCGCCGCCAGGCTCTGCTGGATCGGCTGGCCCTCCTGCGGGTTCCACCCCGGCGTCGTGTCCACCTTGTTGGCGGCGACGACGAACGGCGTCCCCGTGCGCCGGAGGATGTCTATCGCCTCCTCCGTCTGCGGTTGGAACCCGTCGTTGACGTCGACGACGAGGACCGCGATGTCGGCGAGCGCGCCCCCGCGGGCGCGCAGCGTCGAGAAGGAGTGGTGCCCGGGCGTGTCGATGAACAGGAGCCCTGGAAGGTCGAAGTCGGACGGGTCGATGAGCTCGCCCGCCATCCCGGAGATGGTGTCGAGCGGGATGTCCGTCGCGCCGATGTGTTGGGTGATCGCGCCGGCCTCGCCCTCGCTGACGGCGGAGCCGCGGATCGTGTCGAGCAGGCTCGTCTTGCCGTGATCGACGTGGCCCAGCACGGCGACGATCGGCGTCCGAAGGGTGTCCGCGTTTGTGTGGTCGGTCATAAGTGATCGCCCCGAGAACGTCGTTGGTACCCGTTCCGCCCGGGCGTCAGTTAAGCCTTTCAAATCGCGTCCGTCGTCCGTCGGACGCCCCCGTGGCGTTTAAGACCGTTGCCACGGACGGTGCGAACATGGTAGACATCCTCGCGGAGAACCTCTCCGGGAAGGCGGTGATGAGCTCGGACGGCACCGAACTCGGCGACCTGTACAACATCACGATGGACCTGAAGTCGGGAGAGCTCAACGACCTGCTCGTCAGCCCGCACGAGCACCTCAGCCCCGAGCGGTCCGGCTTCGACGTCGACGATCGGGGACGGCTCAAGGTACCGGTCGCGAACGTGCAGGCGGTGAAAGACTACATCGTCGTCGCTCGCTGATGGAAGTCCTCGACACATCGGCGTTCATCCACGAGTACACCACCGACGACGACGTCGTCTCGGTGCCCGAGGTGCACGAGGAGCTCACCGGCGAGGGGGCGCTCCGCTTCGACGCGATGGAGGGGGCGGGGATGACGATCCACGTCCCGGCCCCGGAGGTGGTCGACAACGTGCGGCGCGCCGCCCGGGGGTCGGGCGACGACGCCGAGCTGTCCGACACCGACACCCGCCTGATCGCGACCGCGCTGGAGCTGAGCGCGACGCTCGTCACCGACGACTACGCGATGCAGAACGTCGCCGAGCGGCTCGACCTGGGCGTCGAGCCCATCGCCAGGGACGGGATCTCCGAGGAGCGCGAGTGGCGCTTCCAGTGTGTCGGCTGCAACCGCACCTTCGACGAGAACAGGGAGCGGTGCCCGATCTGCGGCAGCGACCTGACGCGGAAGAACCCGGCGTGATCGGCCTCTCCCGACCGGTCCGGCGTGGATCTCCTGCCGATCCGACGTGACACTCGATCGCACGCAACCGATCGATTGAACAGGCGCCGCGCCGACCCTCCGGCGTGAACGTCTTCGAGAACCTCTCGGCCGACGCGCTCCGAGCCGGGCGGGCGGACGCGCTCGACGACGCGGCCGCGACGGCGCTGGCCGCCCATCCGCTCGACGGCGTCGAGACCGAGTACCCACACTACCAGGGGATCGTGGAGGGTCCGGAGTCGCCGCCGCGTCCCTCGGAGCGACACCCCGTGTTCTACGGCTGTTACGACTGGCACTCGGCGGTCCACAGCCACTGGGCGCTCGCGCGGTCGCTCCGGCTCGTCCCGGACCACCCGGACGAGGCGGCGATCACGGAGAGCGTCGACGACCGGCTGACGCCAGCGAACATCGCGAGCGAGGTCGAGTACCTCAACGAGAACCCCGGCTTCGAGGAGCCGTACGGCCGGTCGTGGCTGCTGCGACTGGCCGCCGAGCTCCACCTGTGGAACGACCCGCGCGCCGACGCGTGGCGCGAGACGCTCCGACCGCTGGAGGAGGACGTCCGCCGGGGACTCCGCGAGTCGTTCCTCGCGATCGACCGTCCGCACCGCGTCGGCACCCACGGCAACACCGCGTTCGCGCTCGCTGGCGTCCTCGATTACGCGCGGGTCGTCGGCGACGCCGGCCTCGAACGCGAGGCCGAGGCGACGGCGCGTCGGCTCTACGCGGACGACACCGCCGCCGTCGTCGGTGCGGAGCCCGTCGGCTGGGACTTCGTCTCGCCCGCCCTGACGGAGGCGGACCTCCTTCGGC
>NZ_JAXRUU010000022.1:0-45016 GCF_034497445.1 Halorubrum sp. AD140 | reverse complement strand
ACGTGGTTGACCGCGACGCCCGTGAAGCCGGAGACGCGCGCGGCGTGCCGGAGCATCGGGAGGTCGAGCCAGCCGATCCGGCGCGGGCGACCGGTGACCGTGCCGAACTCGCCGCCCTTCTCGCGGATCGCGTCGGCGAGCGCCTCCTCGTCGGCGTCGCCGTCGAGCTCGGTCGGGAGCGGGCCCTCCCCGACGCGCGAGAGGTACGCCTTCACGATGCCGACGACCTCGCCGTCACCGACGGTCGTGACGCCGAGCCCGGACCCGACGGCCGCGCCGCCCGCGGTCGGGTTCGAGGAGGTGACGAACGGGTAGTTCCCGTGGTCGACGTCGATGTGCGTCCCCTGCGCGCCCTCGAAGAGTATCTCGTCGCCCGCCTCGTGACGGCGGTGGAGGTAATCGGAGCAGTTGACGGTCATCCCCTCGTCGGCGAGGCGCTCGCCGATCGCGGCGAACTCCTCGTGGAGCGCGTCGACGTCGAACGCCGCGGCGCGCTCGTCGTCGCTATCGATATCGAGCCCGTACACGTCCTCGACGAGCGCGCGCTTCTGCGGGACGACGTACGCCAGCTTCTCGCGGAGCACCTCGGAGTCGAGCAGGTCGGCGACCCGGATCCCGCGGCGGCCCGCCTTGTCCTCGTACGTCGGGCCGATCCCGCGGCCGGTCGTGCCGACCTCGTCGCCGGCGTCGTCGTCTGCCTTGACCTCCTCTTCGATCCCGTCCAGCACGCGGTGGTACGGCATGATGACGTGCGCGCGACGGGCGACCCGCACGTCGGGGTCGAGCCCGCGCTCGCGCAGGTCGTCGATCTCGGTGAACAGCGTGCGCGGGTTGACGACGCAGCCGTTCCCGAGAATCCCGACCGTGCCCCGGACTGCGCCGCTCGGGACCAGCGACAGCTTGTACTCCGTGCCGCCCTCGACGACGGTGTGGCCGGCGTTGTCGCCGCCCTGATAACGGACTACGACGTCCGCGTCCCCTCCCCACCGGTCGACGAGCGCGCCCTTGCCCTCGTCACCCAGCTGGGAGCCGACGATGGTGAGTGTCATACGGCCCGGAGGTTCCCGCCCGGGGGTAAAACCGATTACGGTCCGCGGACGCGATACCCGCACGAACGTGTATCAGACGGAATCTCTGTTCGGTAAACTGTGCCCGTACGTGCTATTTCGTCGCCACGACCGACGGTTCTCGTCGGCCGTCCTCACCTGACTGCCCGAGACGGGCTACCCACCGCCGTGGATCGGTCGGTCCGGACGAGCCGTCACCCCCGGTCGGATCGCCGCGATCGAACACGTTAACTACTGGCACGTCAAAGCGCCGGATCGAGCGACGCGGGGGCGGCTCCGGACAGCAACTTTTAAACAGGGGCACGACGAGTTAACATGTGCCATGATAGATCGACTAGAGAAGGAGGTAGACATGCTGGAACGACACCTCCAGGTCCTGCGGATGGTCATCGAAAACGAGCCGATCGGCATCGTGAAGATGTCGAACGAGACCGGCTACCCCCACCACAAGGTCCGCTACTCGCTGCGCGTGCTCGAGGAGGAGAACCTCATCGAGCCGTCCAGCCAGGGCGCCATCACCACCGACCGGACCCACGAGTTCGTCGACGAACTGGACGAGAAGCTCGACGAGACGGTCCAGAAGCTCGGCTCCATGCGGATCGACGACGCCGCCGAACTCGAGAACTGACCGTCCACGTTCGTACGCACCACCGGCCGAGGGTCCGCGCTTTGATCTCGGGTCGCCGTAGCCGTTCGTGTTGCCCGTCACGAGCACAGCTTCCGCCGCCCACTCGTCTCTCTCACCGTCCGACTCGTCCCCGTGACCGCTCGCTCGACTCCGGTCAGCAACGGAGCCGCGCTACAGATCGGGGACCGTCATGTGGAAGCCGCCGTCGCGGGCCTCGACCAGACACAGGTGATACCCCCGCTTGCGCGAGAGCTTCACGAAGCTCGCGCGCTTCGACCGGCTGAACAGCCCGCCGCCGACGGCGTCGCTCGCGGTCTCCAACGCGCCGGGCTCGAAGAAGCTCTCCGTCACCGCGAACGCCGCCGCGAACGAGTCGTTGGACTCGGCGATGTCGCGGCCGTTTCCGACCAGCGACTCCAGCGTCCCCTCCTGCGTCGGGTCCCGGCTGTCGTTGAGGTCGGCGACGAAGAGCGGGTTCCCCATCCGATCGCGCAACACGAGGTCGAACGTGCGCTGCTCGCGGGTCTCCCCGCCGTTCTCGCGGATCGCGATCGACACCGACCCGCCGATCTCCGCGCGGTCGACCTCGGGGATCGCGTCGTACAGGTCACTGAGGACGCTCTCGTTTCCGGTCCCGCTCACCTCGAACGGGAGGTCCTCGACGAGCCATCGCGTGAACCCGTACTCGATCGTGTCCCTCAGAAACTCCTCGAAGGGCCGGCCGTCGACGGTGAGGCCGTCCGTCTCGAAGCTCGTGTGGTGTTCGATCCGGAGGTTCTCGCGAAGCTCGTCTCGGCCGACCGTCCCCTCGTGGGCGTCTTCCAGCGTCGCGCCGCCCTTGGAGTCGTACCTGACGAAGAGGTTCGTTCCGCTCCGGGCCTCTGCGGGCGAGATCGCTCGATCGCTCTCCGGGAGCCGCTCGCGGGCGGCGGAGAGCTCGTCGCGGAGCCGGTCGCGCTCCTCGCGGAGCGTCGCCGCCTCCGACTCGATCCGATCGATCTCGGCTTCCAACTGCTCGCGTTCCTCGGCGATCGCGTCTCGCTCCGCCGCCAGCGAGTCGCGCTCTTCCTCCGCCGTCTCCAACGCGCTCTCGAGCCGTCGGACCTGTTCTCCGCGCCCGCCGCCCTCGTGCGCGCTCGACGTCCGCTGTGAGCGCGATGACACCGCGGACCGGTTGGCCCCGGCGTCACCGGTCGATCGAGGGGCCGGCGATTCGTCGGTCGGCGTCGATGCCGACGACCGGTCGCGGGCCTCCGCGGCCCGCCCGGCGTCGTTCTCGCCCCGCGAGCGTCGGGCGCTCCGAGCGGAGTTCGAACCGGCACCGTCGTTCTCCGCGGGCGGGGCGCTCGCTTCGGAGGGGTCGAGCGCCGGGATCGACTTCTGCTCGCGCCACTGCTCCTCCTCGGAGAACACGTCGTCCGACGGCGCCTTTCCGGGCCCGTCGTCGCGGGGGGAAGTCGCCTCCGCCGAGGCGGCGGACCCGTCGCCCGTCGCGCGCTGTCCGCGCGGTTCCTCGGGGTCCGAACCCGGAGACGCGTCGTCCTCCGGAACGGCGGCTCCGATCGGTTCGGAGGCATCGCGCCCCGTGGTATCGGGTTCGGTCGTCGCCGCTCCGTCCCCGTCGCGGCCACCCGCGTCGTCCGTGACGTCGTCGCGGCCGATCTCGTCGCGGCCGGTCGCACCGTCCGTCGCGTCGTCGTCCGTTGCGTCGTCAGCCTCGACCCCGCTGCCGCCCGCCTCGGTACCGCCCGTCTCCTCGTCGTCAGTCGGGTCGTCCGTCGCGGCGGCCGCCGGCGAGCCGTCGGCACCGTCGCCGTCCCCCGACGGGATCTCGCGAACGGTCAGGTCGACCTCGTACACGGTGTAGATACCGACCTCGTCGTCGGCGAGCGCGAAGGCCTTCTCGCCGGTCTCCAACCTCCTGGAGTTACCGACCCACGCCGCCGACATCGACTCGCCGGCGGCGTACGCGACGTAGTAGTCGCCCGAGAGCACGTTCTCGGACAGCTCGACGTAGCCGGTGAATCCGCCCCGCGAGAGCTTGCGATCGGCCTCGGAGAGCGGCGTGTCGTTCGTGTAGTACTGCGCCCGCGGCTCTCCCCCCTGCTCCTGCATGGCGAACAAGAGCGGGAGGACGCCGCCGGGAGCCTCGTACGCCGTTCCCGACGCGTCCGCGAAGTCGTCGAGATCGGCGTCGGTCGCGCCCACCACGCGCCCCTCGAACACGAACAACCACCCGGCGCCGTCGGTCACCGCGCCGGAGTAGCCCCGATCGACGATCCGACCGAGTCCGGCGAACCCGTCCGAGAACTCCCGGGCGTCCCACCCGGTGATCTCCGATCGTCGCTGTGCGTCCATTCTTGGTCCATGTCGCCTGCAACGACCCAAATACCTTCCGGACCGTCAGACGCCGATCGACGGCCGGATTCTGGCCGTCGATCGGCTCCCTACGCTCCGTCGACGACCGCGATCGCCTCGCGGCCGAGGTCGATCACGTCCGGCCGGAGGTCGCTCTCGGCCAGGTCGGTCGGCGTGTACCAGCGCCAGCCGTCGGGGTCGACCTCGTCGTCGCCGCGCGGCGAGATCTCGCGGCAGTCGACGCGGGCGTAGTAGAGGTGGTCGACGTGTTGGTGGCCCACCGAGCCGTCCTCGTGGACGTTGATGTCGTGCAGCATGAGGTGCGCCGGCTCGGGGAGCCCGCGGGTGTCGGGACCGACGACCGACGACCGGGTCGCGACCAGCTCGGCGCTCAGGCCGGTCTCCTCGCGCACCTCGCGGAGGGCGGCCTCGTGGGGCAGTTCGTCGCGGTCGACGTGGCCCCCCGGCGGGAGGTGGATCCCGAGTCGGTCGTGGGCGTGAAGCGCGGTCGCGCCGTCGTTGACGACGTACGTCGTCGCGGTGAAGTGACGGGTGGTCTCCATACGGCCGACTCGGCGCCCGGGGGCTTGGACGTTCGGAAAGGCGCGTTCGGAAACGGACGTTCGGAACCGAGCGGTGGAATTGAGCGGCGAAGAGGCGACGGCGCGGCGGCGGTTAGCGCAGTGCGACGCCGTCTTCGGCCTCTAACAGCTCGTGGTAGCGGTTCCGGATCGTGACCTCGCTGATGTTCGCCACCTCGCTGACCTCGCTCTGGGTCACCTTCTCGTTGACCAGCAGGGCGGCGGCGTAGACGGCCGCGGCGGCGAGTCCGACCGGCGACTTCCCCGAGTGGAGCCCCTGCGACTTCGCGGTGTCGAGCAGCGCCCGGGCGCGGCGCTCGGCCTCGTCCGAGAGCCCGAGGTCCGAGGCGAATCGCGGGACGTAGCTCTCGGGGTCCGCCGGCTGGATCTCCAGCTTCAGTTCGCGCGCGACGTACCGGTACGTCCGGGCGATCTCGTCCTTCTCCACGCGGGAGACGGCGGCGATCTCGTCTAAGCTCCGGGGGTTCCCCGCCTGCCGAGCGGCCGCGTACAGCGACGCGGTCGAGACGCCCTCGATGGAGCGGCCGGGGAGGAGGTCCTCGTCGAGCGCGCGGCGGTAGATGACGGAGGCGGTCTCGCGGACGTTGTCCGGGAGCCCGAGCGCCGAGGCCATGCGGTCGATCTCGCCGAGCGCCTGCTTGAGGTTGCGCTCTTTGGAGTCGCGCGTGCGGAACCGCTCGTTCCAGGTGCGGAGCCGCTGCATCTTCTCGCGCTGCCGACTGGAGAGGGACTTGCCGTAGGCGTCTTTGTCCTGCCAGCCGATGTTCGTCGAGAGCCCCTTGTCGTGCATCATGTTCGTCGTCGGGGCGCCGACGCGCGACTTGCTGTCCTTCTCTGCGGAGTCGAACGCGCGCCACTCCGGTCCGCGGTCGATCTCGTCCTCCTCGACGACGAGCCCGCAGTCGACGCAGACCGTCTCGCCGTGTTCCGTGTCCGTCGCGAGCTGGCCGCTGCACTCGGGACACCGCAGTTCCTCGTCGGCCGACGCGGTCTCCTCCTCGTCGGCGACGTGCTCCGCCGTGTACGTTCGAACGTTTTCGGTCATTGGTGGTTCAAATGGAGGGAACGAAGGGACCGAGAGACGCGTCTCGGTTGGTTGCCTCACGAACGGGTAAGGTCCGAACACAAATAAATCCTTGTTTTGATATCGGTGTTGAAAACATCCGTGAGAGACCATGTTAGACCTCGTGACGGCGATGATTGCCGCGAATCGATCGCGGTTCGTCGGCGGGTGAGAACGCGCTCTCCCCCGATCGCTACTATATAGATATTTCGTGACAGATAGGGCGTCCGCCGCAGCCGTGCGGTTCCGCGAGGGCAACCGATTTGGGCCCGGCCCGAGCAACTCGTGTATGAATCGGACACGTCTCGACGAGACGCTCGCCGACCTCGACGCCGACGGCTACCTCCTCGACGCCTCGCAGGACGACGCGAACCAGCTGTATCTCTCCGGATTCACGGGACCTGACCCCTTCCTGACGCTGTACGCCGACGGCGATATCCACGTGCTCGTCTCCGGGCTGGAGTACGGCCGCGCGAAAAGCGAGGCGGCGGCCGACACCGTCGAGCGCCACGCCGACTACGACTACGAGTACGGCGGCCGCGAGGAGCGGTACGACATGTACGCCGAGTTCGTCCGCGAGAAGGGTGTGGAGTCGGTGTCGATGCCCCCGCGCGGCCCGGTCGGGACCGCCGACGCCATGCGAGAGCGCGGGATCGACGTCGGCGTCGACGGCGACGACCTGCTCCGGGAGGTCCGCGCCGTGAAGACCGACGAGGAGATCGACGCGATCCGCGAGGCCCAGCGGGCGAACGAGGCCGCGATGCGGGCCGCCGAGGAGCTGCTCGCGAGCGCGGACGTCGCCGGCGAGAGCGACGACGTCGAGACGGGGACCCTGCTGGCGGACGGCGAGCCGCTCACCAGCGAGCGCGTCGCGGAGGAGATCGAGGTGACGCTGCTGCGACACGGCTGCGCGCTCGACGAGACGATCGTCGCCGGCGGCGCGCAGGCCGCGGACCCCCACGACCGGGGCTCCGGGCCGCTCAGGGCGAACGAGGCGGTCATCGTCGACATCTTCCCGCGGTCGAAGGCGACGAAGTACAACGCCGACATGACCCGGACGTTCTGCGTCGGCGAACCCCCCGCGGCGCTCCGCGAGTGGTACGAGCTCACCGAGCGCGCGCTCGCCGCCGCGCTCGACGCGGTCGAGCCGGGCGCGACGGGAGGCGACGTCCACGCCGCGGCCTGCGAGGTGTACGAGGACGCGGGCGAACCGACGTTCCGCACCGATCCCGAGACGGAGACGGGGTTCATCCACTCCACGGGCCACGGGATCGGCCTCGACGTCCACGAGTCCCCCCGGCTCGCGAGCGGCGGGGGCGAGCTGGAGCCCGGCCACGTGATCACCGTCGAGCCGGGGCTGTACGACCCCGCGGTCGGCGGGGTCCGGATCGAAGACCTCGTGGTCGTCACCGATGACGGCTACGAGAACCTCACGGAGTACCCGGTGGCGTTCGAGGTCTGAGCGGCACAGCGGTCGATTCCACCGCCGCTCGGTGGCCGATCCCACACCACACCCGGCTCGGCTGGCCGCGACCGGAACCCGCTTTGACCCGCGTCGAGAACGGCGCCCGTGAACTGGCGGTATCGGCACACGGCGTTGACCCTCTGTACGCTCGCGTTCACCGCGACGATGGTCGCGCGGCTGGTCATCAGCCCGCTGGTCCCGCAGATCACGGCGCGGTTCGGCGTCACGAACGCGACTGTCGGGCTGGCGCTCTCGGGGATGTGGCTGGCGTACGCGCTGGCGCAGTTCCCCTCCGGCGTGCTCGGCGACCGGTACGGGGAGCGCGCCGTCATCCTGACCGCGGTCGGCGCCACCGCGGTCGCCTCCCTGTTGATCGCCGGCTCCCCGTCGATCGCCGTCTTCATGGTGTTCACGGTGGCGCTCGGCGCGGGCGCCGGCCTCCACTACTCGGTGGCGACGACGTTCCTCGCGAAGCAGTTCGACGACATCGGCCGGGCCATCGGCGTCCACGTCGCGGGCGGGCCGATCGCCGGGCTCGCCGCGCCGCCCCTCGCCGCGCTCGTCGGCTCGCGGTACGGCTGGCGGACGGGGATCCTGCTCGGCGTCGCGGTCGCGGTGCCCGTCTTCGTCCTGTTCGCGTGGCGGGTGCGGCCCACCGAGCCGGTCCGTCCCGACCAAGCGGTTCGCGAGCGGTTCGCGCTCGCGCCGCTCCTCGAGGTGCTCTCGCGGCCGCCGATCCTCTACACGACCGCGCTGGCGACGATGGGGGCGTTCACCTGGCAGGCGACCGCCTCCTTTCTCCCGGCGTTTCTGGAGGTCGGCTCCGGGCTCTCGACGGCGCTGGCGGCGCTGCTGTTCTCGCTGTACTTCCTCGTCCACGGCGGGGCTCAGCCCGTCACCGGCGGCCTCTCCGACCGGTTCGGCCGCGACGCGACCGCCATGGGCACGATGAGCGCCGGCGTGCTCGGCTACGGGCTCCTCGTCGCGACGGCCCAGTTCGACCTCGGGCTCGGCGCGACCCTCCCCGCCGTCTGTCTCGTCGGCGTCGCGATGTCGTGGGGCGCGCCGGTACAGTCGCGGTTCATGGACCTGCTCTCGGACGCGGAGCGGGGCGCCGGGTTCGGGCTCGTCCGAACCGCCTACATGGTGCTTGGCGCGTCCGGCAGCGTCGTCATCGGGACCGTCTCCGACGTCGCGGGGTGGACGTCCGCGTTCGGCCTACTCGCGGGCGTGATGGCGCTGGGACTGGCGACGCTGCTGGCGAACAGACTGCTGCGGCTGGGGTACTGACGGGACGGCTCGGAAAATGAACGGGAGGCCGGCTACAGCCGGTCGTCTTCGAGGCTGCCGGGGTCCTGTGCGGTGTCGAACATGTTGTTCTCCGCGCCGTCGAGCATCTCGTCTCGGGGCTCGTCGTCGACGACGGAGACGTTGTACGCCTCGATGCCGGAGGCGATGAGGTCCTCCGCGGCCTGTTCCTCGGAGACGAACTCCTGTTCGGCGAGCTGCTGAAACTCCGCGTAGACGTCGTCCGAGAGGTTCAGTTCGAAGGTGGGCATACCCCCCCGTTCCGGCCGGACACTTTTAAGCGTTCCCTCGCCGGCGACCGTGACTCCCGAGACGGCCGCTCACAGGTCCGACCACGCGCCGAGGAACCGCTGGACTGCGGTCAGGTGACCGACGGCGGCGAACAGCGCGAGGAGGAGACCGACGACGTTCAGCCCGGCGACGACCGGCGCCGAGTAGACGGCGGCGACGAGTCCGACGATCCCCATCAGCGCGAGCCGGTCCGCGCGACCGAGCAGCCCGCCGTACTCGCGGCCGATGCCGACCGCCTGGATCTGGGTGCCCATGTACGACGTCATCAGGACGCCCGTCACCGCGAGGAAGCCGAGCGCGTACGCCTCGATGCCGACCGTGAAGCCAGCGATGACCGCGATGTCGGCGTAGCGGTCGAGCACGTGATCGAGCAGGTCGCCGCCGTCGGAGGCGACCCCCAGGTGGCGCGCGAGTGCGCCGTCGACGATGTCGAGCCAGCCGTTGAGCAGGACGAGCGCCGCTCCTGCGGCGTAAAAGAGGGGATCGCCGACCGCGAACGCGCCGGCGGCGGCGACCGCGGCGCCGAACGCGAGGACGCTCACCTGGTCCGGCGAGAGGCCGAGCCGAGCCGCGGCGCGCACCCACGGGCCGAGGAGGCGATCCGCCACCGACCGGTACTGATCGAGCGTCATCTCTCGCCTCCTTCGTCGCGGCCGTCCGATATATACTCCATGAAGTCGACGGAGCCGGCGCTCGGCTCGCGCTCGCCCTCGATCGCGGCGCGGATCGCGTCGGCCACGGCGGCGGGGTCGCGGTCCGTGGTGTCGACCTCGTAGACGTTCTCGACGCCGTGTTCCGCGACCGCCTCCGAGAGGATCACGTCGAGCGCCTCGCTCTCCGCATTCTCGCGAGCCTTGCGAGCGAGAGCTCGAGACGGTTCACCCGGCTCGGCGTTTTCCTCGGCCGTCGCGTCCGACTCCCCGCGCTCGCGGAGCCGCGTCTCGATCGTCTCGGGGCGACAGCGCAGGACCACGACGCGGTCGACGTCGAACCGGTGGGCGAGGTGGGAGTCGAGCACGCCCGACCAGTCGCCGAGGTGGTCGCGCACCGCGTCGAGGTCGGCGACGAGGGTGTCGCGGTCGGCGTCGCGCTCGGACCAGAGGGCGTCGTTCCCCTTGATCCGGTCGTTGAGGTGGATCACGTCGTACTCCCCCTCGAGCAGCGCCGTCGCGGTCGACTTCCCGGTCCCGGGGGTGCCGGTGACGGCGACGCGGGCGGGGATGGGAGCGTCACCGTCGGTGTCCTCCGTCGGGCCCCCGCTCACGCTCGAACACCGAGCCCGAGGTCGGCGAGCGTCTCGTTGAGCCGTTCGACCGCCTCGCGCGTCTCCTCGCGGGTGCCCGTAGAGATCCGGACGTGGCTCGGGAGGCCGAAGGAGGTGCAGTCGCGGACGATGACTCCGCGCTCCTGGGCCGCCTCGGCGACCCGCTCCGCGTCACCCACCTCGGCGAGCACGAAGTTGCCGGCCGACTCGACCGCGGGCGCGTCGAGCTCGTCCGCGATGTACTCGCGCGCCCACCGCGCCGTCTCGACCGACTCCGAGACGTGGTCCTCGTCGTCGAGGGCCGCGAGCGCGGCTCGGCACGCCAGTTCGTTCGCCGCGAACGGGGTGTTCACCCGGGCGTACGCCGCGCCCCACGCCTCCGGGACGACGCTGTACCCGATCCGGAGCCCCGCGAGCCCGTACGCCTTCGAGAACGTGCGGAGCACCGCCACGTCGTCGCGCTCGTCGACGAGGGGGATCGCGCTGTCGACCGCGGCGAACTCGCCGTACGCCTCGTCGACGACGACGAGCGTCTCCTCGGCGGTCGCGTCCGCGATCGCCTCGATCTCGCCGAGCGGCATCGTCGACCCCGAAGGGTTGTGCGGGGAGGTGACGTAGACGATCCGCTCGCCGCCGTAGGCGCCCAGGACCGTCTCGGCGTCCTGCGCGAAGCCGTTCGCCGCTTCGAGCTCGTACTCGGCCACCTCGCCGTGGTGGTACCGGGCGGACATCCCGTAGTAGGCGAAGCCGGGGCTCGGCACCAGGACCTCGTCGCCCGGCTCCAGCGCGGCCCGCGAGAGGTAGTCGATCGAGCCGTCGGCGCCGGGCGAGACCCACACCTGCTCCGTGGACACGTCCCACTTCTCCGCGAGCTTCGCGGTGAGGTCGGTGTGCGAGGACTTCGGGTACTGGTGGACCCGGTCGGCGTGCTCCCGGATCGCCTCGACGGCCGCCGGGCTCGGGCCGTGCGGGTTCTCGTTCGAGGAGAGCTTGATGAGGCCGTCGGGGTCGATCCCGCGCTCGCGGGCGACCTCCTCGACGCCCCGGCCCGGCACGTACGGCGAGTGGTCCGAGAGATCGCGTGGTTCCATGCCGGACCGTCGGGGGCGGCCGGTCTTAAGAGTGGCCGAACGGCGGCGAACGCGGCCAGCGGTCGGCGATGAACCCGGACGACGGGCGGTCGGGGCGACGACGCCGGGGCAGTCGCCGCCGGGCGCACGCCCGTCACCCGGGTTCACCGGAAACGCGGTGTCGATCGGGCGGGTCAGGGCACCCGAACGTCGTGTTCGAGCGTGCCGACGCCCTCCACCTCCACCTCGACCGTGTCGCCGTCCGAGAGCGGGCCCACGCCCTCGGGCGTGCCGGTCGGGATCACGTCGCCCGCCTCCAGCGTGAGGTACGTCGTGATCTCCTCGATCAGCGTCGGCACGTCGAAGATGAGGTGCTCGCGGTCGCTCGACTGCTTCGTCTCGCCGTTCACGCGGAGCTCGACGCTCGCGTCCGCGGGGACTTCGTCCGGCGTCGCGAGGACGGGACCGAGCGGCGCGGCGTTGTCGAACGCCTTCCCGCGCACCCAGTTCTGCTCGCGGTTCTGGTCGTCGCGGTTCGAGACGTCGTTCATGCAGGTGAAGCCGGCGACGACGTCCGTCGCGTCGGCGGCGTCGACGTGCTTACACTGCTCGCCTATCACGACCGCCAGCTCGGCCTCCCAGTCGATCCGGTCTTTCCCCGCGGGGACCGTCACGGTGTCGCCGTGGCTCGCCAGCGCGTTTGGCGGCTTCAAGAAGAGGAGCGGCCGGTCCGGTACGTCGTTGCCGAGCTCGGCGGCGTGCTCGGCGTAGTTGCGTCCGATACAGACGATCTTCGAGGGGTCGGTCGGCGGGAGCACGTCGATGTCGGTGTCGTCGAGCGCGTACTCGTCGCCGCCGAAGGCGACGGTGTCGCTCTCGGGATCGTACGTTCCCTCGCGGATCGAGCCGGCCGGGTCGCGGAATCGTGCGCGGTGCATGTCTCGACGATCGAGGGGGCGACCGAAAAGCGTTCCCGGAGAGGCAAACGGGGCGCAGGCCGGTTGCCTCGATCGCGCCGCCTCCGCGTCCGCGCTCGCTTCGCGGACGACGGATCACCCTCTTCGGCGTCGAGTTTTATTACGGTTCGCCGAGACGTACGAACCAGACCATGGAACTCACCTGGCACGGCCACTCCACGTGGCACGTCGTCGTCGACGACACGGAGCTGCTGATCGATCCGTACTTCGACAACCCGAAGACCGACGTCGACCCGGAGGAGCTCGACCCCGACTACCTCCTCCTCACGCACGGCCACACCGATCACATCGCCGACGCGGACCGCTACGAGGGCGCCACCGTGGTCGCCACTCCCGAGCTCACGAGCTACGTCCAGGACACCTTCGGCCACGAGGACGCCGTCGGCGGGATGGGAATGAACATCGGCGGCACGGTCGAGTGCGGCGACGCGTGGGTGACGATGGTCCGCGCGGACCACTCGAACGGGATCGACACCGGCTACGGCACGTCCGCCGGGATGCCCGCCGGCTTCGTGATCGGCGACAAGAAGCCGACCCAGGAGTCCGACCCGGACTGCACCAGCTTCTACCACGCCGGCGACACGGGTCTGATGTCGGAGATGGTCGACGTGATCGCGCCGTACCTCGAGCCCGACGCCGCCGCGCTCCCGGTTGGCGATCACTTCACGATGGGGCCCGCTGGCGCGGGGATCGCCGCCGACTGGGTGGGCGCCGACGTCGTGTTCCCGATGCACTACGACTCGTTCCCTCCGATCGAGATCGACACGCGCGAGTTCGTCAACGAGGTGAAGGCGGCCGGCGCCGCGGCCGAGCCGATCGTCCTCGAGGGCGACGAGACGTACACGCTGGAGCCGTAGCAGGCGAGCAGCCGGTCGCCGCTCCCGGACCCCTCGACGCGTCGCTCCGGGGATCCGTGATGGCAACCTTTAGGCCGCGGCGAGCCGTTTGTCAACGCGTATGTCTGACATCGAGACGTCCACCGTGTCCGAGGAGGGATACGCCTGCACGAGCCAGGTCGGCGACTTCGACCTGCAGATCGACGCGACCGACGAGACGGGACCGAACCCGAACGCCGCGCTCGTCGCGACGTACGCCTCCTGTTACCTCCCCGCGTTCCGAGTCGGCGGGAGCCAGCGCGGCGAGGAGGACCTCGGGAAGGTCCAGATCGACGCGAGCGCCGACCTCGACGACGACGACGACCTCGAGTCGATCGCCTTCGACGTCCACGTCGAGGCCGACCTCGACGACGAGACCGCCTCCGACATCGCCGAGCGCGCCGAGGGGATCTGCCACGTCCACAGCGCGCTCCGCGAGGGGCTCCACGCCGACGTGAGCGTCCACCCCGGCGCGTTCTGAGGCGCTCTCCGACTTCCCGAACGCTTCGTTTTCCCGCGCCCGACGGCGACTTCGGCACCCTCGGGTCCGCGGACTCCGGCCAGTCGCTCGGGATCGCGGTCGACCCCCGACGCGTCGACCGCTCCGGTTCTTCACCCGCCCGCGTACTCGACGACGACGCTCGAGGCGACGTATCCGATCGCCCCCACGACGACGCCGGCGACGAGCGCGACCGCGAACTCCCGTCCAACCGCGTACGCGAGCAGGAACCCGACCATCCCCGCCCCGTTCGCGCACAACAGTCGCAGCGTCCGGTAGGACGGCTCGCGGGGCGTCATACCACCGCCGACGCGAGGGTCCCACAAAAAGCCACGAGTCGGCGGCGCGCGGATCGGCCGCGGGTTTAGGGCGGATGACGCGGCCACCCACGCCATGCGACCGATCGAGGAACGCCCCCGCGGTCCCGCCGACCCCGGTGGACCGCCGGTTGGAGGACACCGACCGGGGTCACGGGCGCGCGGACAGCGGGATAACCGGGCGGAGCCGACCGGACGACCTCGGAGCGATCCGACCGGACGACCTCGGAGCGATCCGACCGGACGACCCCGGGACGATCGGAGTCGCCGACCGACGGAGCCGACGACGAGCGGAGCGTCGACGGCGAGGGGTCCGCCGCCGCCCACCCGACGGTCCCGCCCCCGGCGCGGCGTTCGCGACCGGTGGAGGGGGGTGATCGCCGTCGCTGGACCGGTCCTGACCGTCACGGCCCTGGCGGCCCTCGGGGGCTGGATCGTCGGGAGGCTCCGCCGGGTGGCGGCCCGGTCGATCGCGTCGTTGTCGGCGTCCGATCCGGTCGCGTCGGGAGGCGGGACGACTGGCGCAGCCGCGTTTCGGACCCTCGCGGCCGCGCTCGGCGATTGGTCGTCGGTCGACGGGGCGCTCGGCCCGCTCGTCGGAGCGCTCCTCGCGCTCGCCGGGTGTTGGGCAGTCGCGCTCGGGGCGGCCCACGTCACGGCGCGTCTCCTCGCGCGGCGGTGACTCGGACGGGGTCGCGGCCGACGAAATCGCGACGGGACGCGGGCGACGTCACCGACCGTGCTCGCGGAACGATTTTACTCCCGCCGACGGTAGCGTGAGACATGGTGATGAAGGAGTCCGACTCGGCGCTCGACCGCGGCGACGCGGCCCCCGACTTCGACCTCCCCGGCGTCGACGGCGAGACGCGCAGGCTCGACTCGTTCGACGCCGACGCGCTGCTCGTCGTCTTCACGTGTAACCACTGTCCGTACGCCCAGGCGAAGTTCGACCTGCTGAACGGGCTCGCGGCCGAGTACGACGACCTGGCCGTCGTGGGCATCAACGCCAACGACGCCGACGAGTACCCCGAGGACTCCTTCGAGGCGATGCGCGAGCGCGTCGCGGACGGGACGGTCGCCTACGACGCGTACCTCCGCGACGAGACGGCCGCGGTCGCCGAGGCGTACGGCGCCGTCTGCACGCCCGACCCCTTCCTGTTCGCCCGCGACGGGGACGAGTGGCGGCTCGCGTACCACGGCCGGCTCGACGACGCGCTCAACCCCGACGACGAGCCGACCGAGTGCTACGTTCGCGAGGCCGTGGAGGCCGTGCTCGCGGGGGAGTCCGTCGAGGTCCCCGACCGGCCCTCCCGCGGCTGTTCGATCAAGTGGCCGGACGACTGACCCGCAGCGGTCCGCACCGCGGTCGTCGCGTCGACGAGACGGCGCGCCGGTGGTCCCCGGAACGCCGCGCCGCCGCCCCGCGGAGCCCGCCGCCGGCCCGCGGAGCCCGCCGCCGGAGACGGGTTGAAAGGGGTGCGTACCGAACGAGCGCACATGCCGATGAAAGCAGACGGCGAGGCAGACCTCCACGAGATAGACCGGTTCGACGGCGGCGTCGGCTGGATCGCCTACCCCGAGGAGACGATGGAGCGCGCGAGCCACGCGGTCGCGGTGCCGAACGAGGAGACCGAGACGGCGGACGTCTGGGTGTTCGACCCCGTCGACGCTCCCGGGCTCGACGACCTGCTGGCGGACCTCGGCACGGTGGCGGGCGTCGTCGTCGGGCTCGACCGTCACGTGCGCGACAGCGCCGCGGTCGCGACCCGGCACGACGTCTCGGTGTGGGTCCCGGACTGGATGACCGGGGTCGCGGAGGACGTCGACGCGCCGGTCGAGCGGTTCGGCGACCGGCTGGCCGACACGGGGTTCGAGGTGTTCCGGATCCGCGACTCCTCGCTGCCGCCGTGGCAGGAAGTCGGCTTCTTCGACGGCGAGACCCTGATCGTGCCCGAGTCGCTCGGCACCTCGTCGTACTTCCGGGGGCGCCGAGAGCGGCTCGGCGTTCACCCGATGCTCCGGCTGTTCCCGCCGACGGCGGCGCTCTCCGGACGGGACCCGGACCGCGTGCTGGTCGGGCACGGCGTCGGCGTGCTCGAGGACGCCGCGATCGCGGTCGAGGACGCGCTCTCGAACTCGCGGGGGAAGGCGCCGGCGCTCTACGCGAAGACGCTCCGTGACGCGATCGGGATCTGAGCCGTGATCCACGTGACGCGGGACCTGTTGACCGTGCTGCTCGAACGCGCCGCCGAGCGGGACCCCGAGGAGACGAACCTCCGCCTCTCGGCGACGCCGGCCGGGGACTTCGAGACCGACACGGGGCTCGACCCGGCGACGCCCGTGCTGACCCACTTCACGCCCACCGGGGTCGGCGGGTCGGTGAACGCCGTGTTCGGCGTCGACCTCGGCACGCCGGCCGGCCACGGCGGGGCGCGGTTCCTCTCGCACCCCGACGGGTTCCTCGGCGTGTCGAAGACGGACGACCTCGCCGCGGTCGTGATCGTCGCCGTCCCGCCGTACGACGACGAGAGCGTCGCCGCGTTCGACCGCGGCGGCGACGGCGTCGAGCTCGGCGTCGTCGACGCGGCTCCCCCGGAGGAGTCGCTCCCGGAGTGATCCGGGCGGGCGGGTCCCGGCAGCAGAACCGGTTCTCCGGCGGGCACGAGGTTAAAAACCCCGGAGCGTGTACGTGGGGGCGATGGCAGCACGCCCACCCGGCGGCGGCGGTTCCGCTGAGCCCGACGCGATCGAGTTCGGCATCGCCGTGCTCGACGAGCGGATCGAGGAGGCCGGCGTCTCGTTTCCCGCGACGGGCGAGGAGATCGTCGACGCGCTCGACGACGGTGCGATCCCCTACGACGCGAGGGGGCGGACGGTCCGCCTCTCCGAGGCGCTAACCGAGGTTCCACAGACCGAGTTCGAGAACGAGACCGAGTTCCTCGACGCGCTGTACCCCGTGTTCGACCGCAAGCGACAGGAGGGCGGCGGCTTCCTGTCCAGCCTCCGCGACGCGCTTCCCTTCTGAGAGGACTACGCGGACTGGCCGACTTCCGCCTCGTTCTCCTCGCTCCCCGTGTCGAGCCGCTCGATCACGTCGTTGATGAGCACGACGTCGCCGACGGCGCGGACCCAGCGGTACGGGACGATGACGCCGGTGTTCCCCTCGACGCGCCCGGCGAACAGCTCGTGGTTGAGCTCCGCGAGCGCGAGCCCGGTCACGGCCTGCGCGTCCAGATCGAGGCGGACGTCTTCGATCTCTCCGACGAAGACGCCGTTGTTCGAGTACACCTCACGACCGACGAGCGACGTGATCTCCTGTGGAGCCGCGTTCATAGGGAGACGGTCACGAGCGCGCCTATTAAGCGTTCGTTGTCGAACGACGCTCGTCAGACGTATCGCGGCGTCGGCGCGGAGCGCCTCGCTCGTTCCGGACCGGTCACTCGCGTGGCGCCACCAGCTCCACGGGATGCATCGGCGCGTCTCCGAGGAGCGCGCCGATCTGTTCGGTACAGGAGGTGCCGGCGGCGACGACGGTGCGGTCGGTGTCGCCGAACTGCTCCCGTATCGGCTCGCCGACGTCCATGCTCAGCTCGTAGTAGTCGCGCTTGTAGCCGAACGAGCCGGCCATCCCGCAGCACTCCGTGTCGGAGACACGCACGTCGTAGCCGAGCGCCTCCATCACGGCGGTCGCGTGTTCTCCGACGCCGATCGTCCGCGCCTGGCAGTGCGGGTGGTAGGCGACGCGCGTCCCGGACGCCACCGGACCGGTCCCCGCCGCCGGCGCGCGCAGCGCGGCCGGGTCCCCGCCGTTCTCCAGCAGGCCGAAGAGGTACTCCATCACGTCGTAGCTGGCCTCGGCGAGCCGCTCGTGGGAGGTATCGGGGAGGAACTTCTCGTACTCGCTCCGGAACATCGCGAGGTCGCTCGGCTCGATCACGACCACGTCGCGGCCGGCGTCGACGTGGGTCGCGAGCGCGGCGTAGACGTCCTCGGCGGCCGACTCCGCCGTCGCGATCATCCCCTGCGAGAGCGGGGGTCGACCGCTCCCCGGAAGGTCCGGGACCCGGACGCGGACGTCGAGCGCCTCCAGCGCTCGCACGGCGGCCTTCCCGCGGTCGACGTCGACATAGTTCGTCGCGGTGTCGGGGTAGAGCACGGCCTCGCGGGCGGCCTCGTCCGCGGACACCCGGGCGCCGCCGCGGGCCTCGAACCAGTCGACGAGGGACTGGCTCGCGAACTCGGGCAGGTCGCGCCGGCGGTCGATCCCGGCGACCCGCTCTGCGAGCGCGCGGAGCGGTCCCGCGTCCGCCAGGCGGTTCGCGATCGGCGCGGTCCGGCTCCCCCACTTCGCCATCGTCTCGTAGTTGCCGACGACTCGCCTGCCGAGGTCGAGTCCGGCGGGCTCCTCGTCCGGGACCAGCTCCTCGAAGATCCAGTCCGTCTGGCCGGCGTCGACGTCGCCGCGGTTGATCCGGTCGCGGACGACCGTGTTGATCCACGGGATGTCGATCTCCACCGGACACGCCGGGACGCACCGCGAGCAGCCGGTACAGAGGTCGTTGAACTCGGCGGCGACGTCGAGCCCCTCGATGCCCGCCTCCCAACCGGTGGCGATGCCGCCGGAGTACGTCTCGCCGCCGAAGGCGTGGCCGCCGACGCTCTGGAAGTTGCCGCAGGCGTTCGAGCAGGCGGAACACCTGATGCAGTACAGCGTCTCTCTCAGCTGTTCGTCCTCCCGCATCGCCAGCCGGCCGTTGTCGATGAGGACCAGGTGGAAGTCGCGGTCGTCGCCCGAGCCGTCGGCGAGCGGCTCCCCGTCGTCCCGGAAGTCCGGCACCGGCGAGTCGACGGGCGGCGTCAAGGTGGAGATATACGAGGTCACGTCCTGTCCCGTCCCGGAGCGGCCGATCAGCTCGACGAACGGCGCGAACTCCTCGACGCTCGGGACGATCTTCTCGACGCCCGCGACCGCGACGTGGGTGTCCGTCGCGGTCACCGTCTTCCGGGCGTTGCCCTCGCTGGTGACCAACAGCATGGTGCCGGAGTCCGCGGCGATGAAGTTCGCCCCCGTCATCCCCACGTCGGCGTCCTCGATGAGCTCGCCGAGCCGCTCGCGGGCGAACATGGTGAGCTCCTCGGCCGTCTCCGGCGGGTCGTCGAGGTCGAACCGCTCCGCGAACAGCTTCGAGATGCCCTCCCGGGACTTGTGGATCGCCGGCGCGACGATGTGCGAGGGCGCCTCGTCGGCGAGCTGGAGCACCCACTCGCCCAGGTCGGTCTCTATCACCTCGACGCCCGCCTCCTCCAGCGCCTCGTTCACCTCGAGCTCCTCGGAGGTCATCGACTTCGACTTGATCAGCCGGTCGGCGTCGCGCTCGCCCGCGGTCAGGTCGGTGACGTATTCGTTCGCGTCCGCGGCGTCGTCGGCGACGTAGACGGTGCCGCCGTTCGCCTCCACCGCCTCGGTCACCTCCTCGATCAGCTCCGGGAGTCTGGCGATCGCGTCCTCTTTGATCTCGCGGGCCTTGGCCTTCAGCTCCTCGTAGTCGTCGAGCCGCCCGGTCGACTCGATTCGGCCGCGGTTGAACCCGCGGGTGTTCTCGGCGACCGCGTCCCCCTCGGTCGCCATCAGCTCGCGGATGCGGTCGGCCTTCGGGGCGTCGCTACTCATCGGCGTCACCTCGGGTTCCCTCGGCGTCGTCCGCCGTCGCCTCGCTCGGGTCGGCCTCGTCCCCCCGCAACAGCACCACGTGGACCTCCTTCGGTCCGTGGGCGCCGTGGACGAGTCCGCCCATGTCGGCGGTCGCGCTCGGCCCGGTCGCGAACACCACGTCGACCGACTCCTCGCGCGCCCTCGGGCCGAGCCACTCGAACGCGTCCGGCATGTCCGGGACGAGGTCCGCCTCGTGGAGGACGACGACGTGACGGTCGACGAAGAGGCTGATCGGCTCCGTGCCGGCGGAGTCGGCCTCGATCGCGACGCTCCCGTACTCGGCGACGCCGAGCGACGCGCGCGTCACGCCGGTGTGCGCCGCGCGGAGGTCGGCGGTAGTCGGATCGGTCTCGACGCGATCCGGGAGCGAGACGGTCGAATCGTCGGCCTCGTCGCCCTCGCCGGCGAGGGCGACGCCGACCGCCGGATCGCCGGCGGCCTCGTCGATCAGGGCAACACACGCGCGCTCGGGACCCTCGGAGACGGTCACCCCCAGGGCGTCGAGCCGGCGCTTGAACGTCGAGCGGTCGGCGACTGACATACGTCACCATTCAATGGAACACATATGGGTGTTGTGCCGGTTCCCGCCGACCGGTCTCGCCTCCAGCGATCCGACGCCACGTCCGCGCGTGGTCACGCCGCATTCTCACCCGCTCGTCGACGTCAGGGGGTTTTTGACGGTTCGACCGTGAAGGATCCTCATGGCAACTGACGCGACGGGGGCGGATCCGCGGGACGGGGGGGACTTCGACTACACCGGAGGCGGGGTCGAGCGGCCGGACCTCGTGGACGCGCTCGACGCCCGAGTGGAGGGAGACGTGCGGTTCGACGAGTACTCGAAGCGGCTGTACGCGACCGACGCCTCGGCGTACGAGGCCACGCCCATCGGCGTGGTGATCCCCGAGTCGACCGCGGACGTCGCGGCGGTACAGGAGTACTGCTTCGCGGAGGGGATCCCCGTACTCCCGCGGGGCGGCGGGACGTCGCTCGCCGGCCAGACGGTGAACGAGGCGGTCGTCCTCGATCTCACGGGGTCGATGAACGACGTGCTCTCGACGGACCCGGACGCGGCGACAGCGCGGGTCCAGGCGGGCGCGTACGTCGGCGACCTCAACGCGGCGGTCGAGGACCACGGGCTGAAGTTCGCGCCCGACCCGGCGTGGCGCGACAAGTCCGCGGTCGGCGGCGCGATCGGCAACAACTCCACCGGCGCGCACTCCCTGAAGTACGGCAAGACGGACCACTACGTGGAGGAGGCGGAGGTCGTGCTCGCGGACGGGACGGTGACCACGTTCGGCGAGGTCGACGTCGACGACCTGCGCGAGTCGGCGGACCCCGACGCCGACGGGCTCCTTCCGCGAATTCACGCCGAGGTCGTCCGGATCCTCGACGAGGAGGCCGACGAGATCGACGCGCGGTTCCCGGCGATGAAACGGAACGTCTCGGGCTACAACTTCGACCGGCTGCTCGCCGAGTACCGCGGCGAGTACGGCGAGGAAGGGGTCGTCAACCTCGCCCGGCTCATGGCCGGCAGCGAGGGGACGCTCGCGACGGTCACGGAGGCGACCGTCTCGCTCGTGGATATCCCCGACACGAAGGCGGTCGCGCTGCTCACCTACGACGACCTCCTCGACGCGATGGAGGACGTGGCACCGATCCTCGAGCACGACCCCGCCGCCGTCGAGGTGATGGACGACGTCCTCCTCGGCCTCGCGGCCGAGACGCCCGAGTTCGAGGACGTGGTCGGCATGCTCCCCGACGGAACCGACTCCGTCCTCCTCGTGGAGTTCTACGCCGAGAGCGACGCGGAAGGGAAGCAGAAGGTGGCAGACCTCGTCGCGGACCGGGTGGGTGCGACCGACGAGCACCACCGTCCGGAGACCGAGACGGACCCGAGCGAGGGCGCCGCCGACGTGACGAGTCAGCCGCGCCGCGCGGTGCACGCGATGGAGGCGCACGACCCCGCGGAGCGCGACCGGTTCTGGAAGATGCGGAAGTCCGGCCTCCCGATCCTCCTGTCGCGGACCACGGACGAGAAGCACATCTCCTTCATCGAGGACTGTGCCATCCCCCCGGAGCACCTCCCCGAGTACACTCGCGAGTTCCAAGACATCTTAGCGGACAACGACACGTTCGCGACGTTCTACGCGCACGCCGGTCCCGGGGTGCTCCACATCCGACCGCTGATCAACACGAAGGAGGTCGACGACGTCGAGGCGATGCTCGACATCGCGGACCGGGTGACGGACGCTGTGGTCCGGCTCGGCGGGTCGGTCTCCGGCGAGCACGGCGACGGCCGCGCCCGGACCCAGTGGAACCGGAAGCTGTACGGCGACGAGCTCTGGGAGTCGTTCCGCGAGCTCAAGACCGCCTTCGACCCCGACTGGCTGCTCAACCCCGGGAACGTCTGCGGCGACTTCGACATGAGCGAGCACCTCCGGTTCGACTCGGAGTACGAGTACGACGCCGGCTTCGACCCCGCGCTCGAGTGGGCGATCGACAACGGGATGCAGGGGATGGTCGAGCTCTGTCACGGCTGCGGCGGCTGTCGGGGGCCGCAGGAGACGACCGGCGGCGTGATGTGCCCGACCTACCGCGCCGCCGAAGAGGAGATCCAGGCGACCCGCGGCCGCGCGAACTTGCTCCGCGGGGCCATCTCGGGCGAGCTGCCGGACGACCCCACTGACGACGAGTTCGTCACCGAGGTGATGGACCTGTGCGTCGGCTGTAAGGGGTGTAAGGTGGACTGCCCCAGCGGCGTCGACATGGCGAAGCTCAAAGCCGAGGTGGAGCACGCCCACCACGAGGAACACGGGATCGACCTGCGCACGCGGCTGCTCGGGAACTTCGAGCGGCTCGCGCCGCTCGGCTCGAAGCTGGCTCCGCTCTCGAATCTCCCCGGGAAGCTCCCCGGCGCCGGCCTCGTCATGGAGAAGACCCTCGGGATCGCCAGCGAACGCGATCTCCCGGAGTTTCGCTCTGAGACCCTCGTCGACTGGTTCGAGGCCCGCGGCGGCGCCGGCGTCCCCCGCGACGATGCCGACCGCGACGTCCTCCTCTTCCCCGACGTGTACACCACCTACACGAACCCCGGCCCGGGGAAGGCCGCGGTCCGGGTGCTGGAGGCCGCGAACTGTCACGTCCGGATTCCGGACGTCTCGGGGAGCGGGCGCCCGCCCCACTCGAAGGGGATGATCGACGCGTCGCGCGCGGCGGCGAGAGACGCCGTGGAGACGCTCGCCCCGGACGTCGCCGACGGCTGGGACGTGGTCGTCGTCGAGCCCACGGACGCGGTCATGCTCCAGAGCGACTACCACGACCTGCTCGACGGCGACGCCAGCGACGTGCCGGACGCCGACGTGGCGGCCGTCTCCGAGAACACCTACGGCGTCATGGAGTACGTCGACGTCGGTCGGCTCGACGAGGCGATCGCGTTCGACGCGCCGACGGAGTCGCTCACGTATCACGGCCACTGCCACCAGAAGGCGACGAAGAAGGACCACCACGCGGTCGGCGTGCTCCGCCGCGCCGGCTACGGCGTCGACCCGCTCGACTCCTCCTGTTGCGGGATGGCCGGCTCGTTCGGCTACGAGGCCGAGCACTACTCGATGAGCCAGGCCATCGGGGAGACCCTCTTCGACCAGGTCGACGGGAGCGACGGCGACGAGGTCGTCGCCCCCGGCGCCTCCTGCCGCACCCAGCTGAAGGAGCGCGACGACGGCGCGCCGGAGCCGCCGCACCCGGTGGAGAAGCTCGCGGCCGCGCTGGCGTAGGCGGTCAGTTCTTCGAGAGGGTCAGTCGTCGCGGTCGGAGCCGACGCGGTCGCCCTCGATCCGCCCGCGCTCCCGCTCTCTCCGCCGCCGCAACACGCGCTCGAGCCCCTTTCCGGGACCGCCCTCGATCGGCCACCCCATCGTGCGCCAGCCCGGGGGCTCGGGAGAGAACGACGGACACGAGCCGGAACACTCCCGCGAGGTGGGGACCGTCTCCTTCGTCGCGCAGTGCGGGACGAGGGCTCGCCCCTCGCGCCGGAGCTCGAAGTGGCGACAGTCGGGGCGCATCGTGTCGTGGAAGGAGCGCCACCCCCTCCCGTAGGCGCGCTCGGCGATCTCCAGCCGTCGGGTCTCCGTCTCGGGGTCGCGGCGCTCGTGTTCCGGCGGCGAGAGGTCGCTCGGGTGCCACGCCACGTCGGCGGCGTCGGCGTGGACTCCCTCGGAGAAGTCGGTCGCGAGGATCCCGGCCTCGACGGGCAGCTTCCGGAGGAGCGCCGGCTCGACGCGCTCGCCCGTGGTCTCGGTCGCGAGCCACGCCTCGTCGGCGAGGGCGGTCTCGACGTCGTGTTCCAGCTGGTCGGCGAGCCGGTCGGCGGCGGAGCGGTCGAGGTCCGGCTTGTTCTCGACCGCGACGATCCGCGAGACCCAGTCCGGGTACGGTCGCCGCCGGCGGAGCTGGATCCGGTTGTTCCGGCGGCGCGTCTCGATCAGGTCCCGGCCCGCGGCGCGGTGGACCGCCTTCCGGACGTGCCGCCAGGGGTAGCCGGGATGCGGGAGCGCGTCGCGGTACCACGCCCACTCGGCGGGCGCGTGGCGGACGACGTGGAGGAGGTCGGAGTCGAGCGCTCGGTCGCCGAAGGCGCGCCGGGCGGTGAACGCCGCCGGGTCGACCTCGATCACGACCGTGTCCCAGCGGCGCTGCCTCGTCCCGAGCTGGCGGGCGACGATCGCCGGCCGGGCGCCGTCGCTCGGGGACCACGCCAGCTCCGCGTAGCGGCAGACGAGGAGTTCGTAGCCGAACTCGGCGTCCGGAGTCACGGCTGCGATAGCGCGCGGGCGGATAAAAACGACCCGCCCGACCGTCGAGACGGTCCGGACGGTCAGAATACCCCGGATACCCCGGATACTCCGGATACCCCGGACACCCCGGACGCGGTCGAGCCTAGACGTACTCGCCCGTCTCCTCGTCTTTCCGCTCGTCGAGGTACTCGTGGGCCTCTTCGAGGATGTCGCGGGGCCCGTCCTGGGTTATCGTGTTGAGCGCCTGGTCGTAGTCGCGCCACTGCAGGTCGCGGTGCTCGTTCGATATCTCGGCGCTCGCCTCGAACGAACGCGCGATGAACAAGTGGACCGTCTTGTGGATGGTGTTGCCGTTCGCCTCGAACACGTAGTCGTACTCCTCGCGGAAGCCGTCGATCAGCCGGAAATCCTCGATTCCGGCCTCCTCCGACACCTCCCGTATCGCCGTCTGCTGGAGCTCCTCGTCCCCCTCGATCCCGCCCTTGGGGAACTCCCAGTCCCCCGGTCGGCTCTTCAGGAGCAAGTACTCCCGTTCGCCGCGGGTGTCGCGGAAGAGGATGGCTCCGGCGCTGATCGCTTCGACCGTCATTAGCGTCAGGTAAGCAACCACCCTTAAAGAGCGTGTCGGACTTCCGAACGCCACGGCGGTCGGCAGAACCGCCGTTCGGGTCGAGCGGCCGCCGATCGCGGGGACTCCCGGGTAGATGCGTTTTTAGCCCTCGGGCGACCATGCACGGACGACCCCCCAGCCATGACCTTCGTCACCAAGCTCTCTTTCGCCTCCGGCGACCACGACGTGCTCGCCGGGACGGTCCAGGAGCTCAAGTCGACGCTCGAACGCAAGGGCGCGGAGTGTAAGGGCCCGCACGCCACGCCGGCCGAGACGGTCCGCGTGCCCCTCTACAAGCGGCTCCGCGCCGGCGACGAGTTCTCCCCGTGGAGCTACTCCGTGTACAGGCGCTCGATGGAGATACACGGCTCCGACGACATCGCCCGCGGGGTCGTCGCCCGCGACTTCCCAGACTCGATCCACGTCGAGGTCGAGGTCGACCAGAAGAAGCCGCTCGGGCAGCGACGGGACTGACCGGCACGGAGCGCCGGAGGGGGCGAGCGCGACCGCCACGCGACCATTTAAGCCCGCCCGAAGCCACCGACGCCCATGAGTCTCGACAACGACGCGTACCGCCGGTTCCGACGCGACCTCCACCGCCACCCCGAGCCCGCGTGGTGCGAGTTCTACACCACGGCCCGGATCGTCGAGGAGCTCCGCGAGCGCGACCTCACCGCCCTGTACGTCGGCCGCGACGCGCTCGCGACCGACGACCGGATGAACGTTCCCGAAGACGACGAACTCGCCGAGTGGGAACAACGGGCCCGGGAGGCGGGCGCGGACCCCGACGTCGTCGACGACCTCTCCGGGGGGTACACCGGCTGCGTCGCGGTCGCGGAGCGCGGCGACGGCCTCGTGATCGGGCTCCGCGTCGACATCGACGCGCTGCCGATCCGCGAGTCCGACGACGCCGATCACGTCCCGGCCGCCGAGGGGTTCCGGTCGGAGCACGAGGGGTACATGCACGCCTGCGGCCACGACGCCCACGCGACGATGGGGCTCGGGACGCTCGACGCGGTGCTCGACTCCGACTTCGCCGGCACGCTGAAGGTGTTCTTCCAGCCGGGCGAAGAGCAGGTCGCGGGCGGCAAGCCGATGGCCGAGTCGGGGCACCTCGACGACGTCGACTACCTGTACGCGGTCCACGTCGGCTTGGACCACCCCTCCGGCGAGGTCGTCTGCGGCGTCGAGGGGTTCCTCGCGGTGCGGCACTTCCTCGCGGAGTTCGCGGGCGAACCGTCCCACGCCGGCGCGCGTCCAGAGGCGGGGCGAAACGCGGTGCAGGCGATGGCGGCGGCGGTCCAGAACCTCTACGCGATCCCGCGGCACGCCGACGGACCGACCCGGGTGAACGCCGGGCTCGTCGGCGGCGGCACGGCGACGAACATCATTCCGGAAGCGTCGTTCATCGAGGGCGAGGTCCGGGGCGGGACGACGGAGCTGGCCGCGTACATGTCCGATCACGCCGACCGGATCCTCTCGTCGGCCGCCGAGATGCACGACTGCGAGGTCGACGTGGCGACGAAGGGGGAGGCGCCGAGCGCGACGAGCGATGACGCCCTCGCCGCGATCGTCGGCGGGGTCGCGAGCGAGACCGCGGGCGTCACGAACATCGTCGACAGCGACGACCTGGGCGGCTCCGAGGACGCCACCTTCCTGATGCAGGCCGTCCAAGACAACGGCGGGCTCGCCTGCTACGTCGGCGTCGGCACCGACCACCCGGGCGGCCACCACACGAGCACCTTCGACGTGGTCGAAGCGGACGTCGCGGTGGGGATAGACGTGCTCTCCCGGGCAATCCTCCGGGTCGCCGAGACGCGACCGTGAGGGCGAGCCGTCGACCGTGACCGCCGCCGAACGGACGGCGAGCCGTGCGCGTGCGCTGCCCCCGACGGTAGGTTTAGGCGCCGCGAGGCCCTCGTTCGGGTATGGAGGCCGTCCTCTGGTACGTGCTCACCGGCACTCGCGGCGGCCCGAACAGGGTGCGGATCCTCACGGCGATCGACGACCGGCCGCGGAACGCGAACCAGCTGGCCGAGCACCTCGGCCTGGACTACACGACGGTGCGGCACCACCTCGACGTGCTCCGCGAGCACGACGTCGTCGAGCGCACCGGGGACGGATACGGAACGGTGTACTATCCGACGGAGGGAACCCGGCGGCACTGGGACCTCGTCGAGGAGATCGCCGAGGGGCTCCCGCTATGACCGCGACGGCGCTCGCGGGGAGCGACTGATGCCGTGGATAGACGTCGCGCGCGTCAGCGTCGCGCTGAACGTCGCGATGCTGTTCGCGCTCACGTGGGTGTGGGCGCGGAACTACGTCGCGTTCCGCTCGAAGCACGCGGTGGGGCTGGCGGTCTTCGGCGTCGTCCTGCTCGCGCAGAACGCCATCTCGCTGTACGTCTACCTGTATCACCCCGTGCTCGCCGGGTGGTTCGCGACCGACATGCCGCCGCTGGCGTGGCAGGCGAACGTCGTCGTCCACGCGTTCCAGACGGTCGCGCTGGCGTTCCTGCTGTGGGTTACGTGGGACTGAGCGCACCGCGACGCCGACGGGCCGACTGACCGGGCGACTCAGTACTTCGGGTCGGCGCCCGTCGTCTCGTAGATCCGGTCCATGATCGCGTCGCGCTCGCCGGTCCAGTTGGCCATCGCGGCCGGGCTGGTCGGGTACGACTCGTAGTGAGCGAGCAGTTCGTCGGCGAGCGACTTCGTCTGGTAGAAGTTCCGGATCGTCCCCCAGTAGCCGAAGCTCTTCACCGCCGCCTTCAGCTTCAGCCCGAAGGACATCGATGTCGACCCCTCGTACAGCGCCTCCGCGAGCTTCTCGCCCGGGAGCGCGGCGAGCAGCCCCATCAGGTCGTCGACGTCGACCGCGGTCGAGAGCACATTGTACACGTCGAGCCCGGCGTAGCGCCCGCCGAAGTGGTCCATCACGCGGGCGTTGTACCGCCAGAGGTTCTCCTCGGTCACGTCGCCGTCGGAGACGGCCTTCACGGCCTGCTCGCCGGCGTACTTGGCCGCGTACGCCGCGCCGGCGATGCCGCCGCCGGTCGTGGGGTTGACGTGGCCCGCGGCGTCGCCGACGGCCATGTACCCCGGCGCGACCGCCGAGTCGTACGGGCGGCGCGTGGGGAGGGCGGCGCCGAGCTTGTCCGTGACCGTCGCGCCCCGGAACTCCTCGCGGTTCCGGAGGTCGCGTTTCAGCGCCTCGACGAGCTGCATCGGCTCCTCGTTCATCTGGAACCCGAGCCCGGCGTTGATCACCGTGCTCGTCCGCGGGAAGTACCAGAGGTAGCCGGCAGCGCGGTCGGTGGCCTTGAACACGAGCGCGTCGTCCCACTCGACCGGCTCGGGCACCTCGACGATCTCGCGGTACGCCGAGCAGAACTGCGAGTAGCGCACGTTGGTGTCGAACGTCGTCCCCTCGAAGTCCGCCTTGTCTTGGAGCAGCGACAGCGAGCCGGCGGCGTCGATCACGACGTCCGCCTCGTAGGTCCGCGGCTCGCCCTTCCGCTTCGCGCGGAGTCCCGTGACCCGCCCGTCGTCGGTCTGGATCACGTCGTTGATCACGGTGTCGTAGTGGATCTCCACGCCCGCGTCCTCGGCGCCCGCGATGATCCGGCGGCCGTACTCCCAGCGGTCGATGACGGCGAGCTCGCCGGGGACTGGGATCTCCAGCACCGTGTCCTCCTGTGGGATCTCGAACCGGCCGTGGTCGACGCCGGTGTTGGTGAACGCCGGCTCGAGCCGCGATTTCGGAATGGCCTCCGGGAAGGCGTCGGCGCCCTTCAGCGCGTCTCCGCAGGCGATGTGGCCCGCCTCCTCCGCGTCCTTTCGCTCGACGATGACGACGTCGAGCCCCTCGTTCGCTATCGTCGCGGCGGCGTAACAGCCGGCGGTCCCGGCGCCGGCCACGACGACGTCATACTCGTCGATGCTCATGTCACGTGGCTCGTCCCCCCGGTGGCAAAACTCTTTGTTCCCGATTGGGTCCCTTCCGGACCGACAGGAGCGGGGGGAATCGACCCACAGGGGCGAGAAGAGTCGACCATAGCGACGGGGAGGAGAGCGGATCCTTCGGGGTCTCGCTCGCCTCAGTCCTCGGTCTCGTAGTGCTCGCCGGCCGCCGCGGGGAGCCGAGTCCGACCGACCAACGCGAGGACGACGATCACGACGACGTACGGGATCGTCTGGACCAGCGTGTCGGGGACCGCGTAGCCGAGCTGCTGGAGCCGGATCTGCATCGCGTCGAGCCCGGCGAACAGCACGCCCGCGCCCAGCGTCCCGACCGGGTTGTAGTTGCCGAACAGGTACGCGACGATGGCGATGAACCCCTTCCCCTGTACCATCGTGTCGCCCGAGCCGATGAACTGGCCGATAGACAGCGCGAGCGCGGAGCCGCCGATGCCGGAGAGGACGCCCGACAGCAACACCCCCGCGTGACGAACCTTCGAGACGGAGACGCCGACGGTGTCGAGCGCCTTCGGGTTCTCGCCGGCGGCCCGGAGGTGTTTCCCGAACGAGGTGTGGTTCAGTGCCCACCACGAGGCGACCGTGGCGACGACGACCATGACCGCGGAGTACTCCCAGCCGACGCGCGCGCCGAGGTTCGGCGTGTTCTTGCCGCCGAAGAACACCGTCGACATGAACGGCGCCAGCCCCAGGGCGATGAGCCACACCGCCAGCCCGGCGATGATCTGGTCCGCCTTGAACTCGATACAGACGATCCCGAAGACGGCCGAGAGGGCGGTCGACGCGGCGATGCCCGCCAGGAATCCGACCCAGATGGCCGGCACGCCGAGCACGGCGTTACCGATGCCGACGACCGAGGCGATGTAGACGGACGCGAACGCCGAGATGATCAGGAGCCCCTCCAGCCCGATGTTGATGACGCCGGACTTCTCGGCGAAGATGCCGCCGAGTCCGGCGAGCACGATCGGCGCCGCCAGCCGCGCCGTCGACGCGGCGGTGCTCGTCGAGAAGACGATGGCCGCGAGGTCGCCAACCACCGTGTCGGGAAACAGCAGCCCGAGCACGCCGAGCAGCCCGAGCACCGCGGTGGTGCCGACGATCAGCGACCGCACGTACTCGGAGTCGATCATGTCGTCGAGGACCGGAATCCGGACGTCGGCGAGCGGGTCACGCATCGGTCTCACCCCCCTCGACGCCGACGTCGTCACCGGTCCCCGAACCCTCGGTCGCCGAGGCTCCGGACGCCGAGCCCCTCCCGCCGGAGCCGTCGGGGCCGCTCGACCCCACGCCCGCGTACCGGCCGATCAGCCGGAAGAACTCCGGCATGGCCACGAACAGGATGATCAGCCCCCGCAACACGCCGACGAGCTCGTTCGGCACGTCTGTCCGGAAGCCGATCTCCAGCGCGCCGCCCTTCAGGAGCCCGAACAGGAACGCCGCCGGCAACACGCCGATCGGGTTGTTCCCGGCGAGGATCGAGACGGTGATCCCGTCGAAGCCGAGGCTCGGGACCGACGCGATCCACCGCCCCTCGGACATCAGCACCCACACCGCGCCGCCGACGCCGCCGATGGCCCCCGACAGCGTCATCGCGCGGACGGTCGTCAGCTTCGCGTTGACGCCGCCGTACTCGGCGGCGGCCGCCTGCACCCCGCTGGTGCGCAAGTCGTAGCCGAACGACGTGTGTTCGACGACGTAGAACAGCCCGCCGATGAAGGCGATTCCGACGAACAGCGCCACGAGCGAAAAGTCGCTGGAGGAGGGGAACAGCCCGGGGAGTATCTGTGCGTGTTCAGGGAGGTACTCCGTGGAGACCACCGACGAATCCTCGGCGCGGAACACCTCCAGGACGAGCACGTACGCGAGGTTCGCGGCGATGAAGTTGAGCATGATCGTCGTGATCACCTCGTTGGCGTCGGCGTACGCCTTCAGCGCGCCCGGAATCGCGCCCCAGAGGCCGCCGCCGACGGCGCCCGCGAGGACGCCGAGGACGATGAGGACGACGCCGGCAATCGGTCCCACCGGCAGCAGCGGCGCCGCCGCCAGCACCGTCAGCGCGGTCGCCAGCGCACCGACCACCAGCTGCCCCTGCGTTCCGATGTTGAACAGCCCGGCGCGGAACGCGACCGCGACGGAGAGCCCGGTGAAGATCAGGAGCGTCGTCTCCGACAGCGTCAGCCCGAGCGAGCGGTTGAACGGGGTCCACTCGGGGTTGAACAGCCCCGGCTCGCCGACCGCGAACGGGTACCCGAGCGCGCCGTTGAACAGCACGAGGTACACCTCGATCGGGTCGTAACAGAAGCCGAGCCCCGTGAAGGGCATGGTCCAGGCCGCGGTGCTACACTGGGCGACGCGCCCGGAGACGAGGACGATACCGAAGCCGACGACGATGGACAACAGGATGGCCGCGAGGCTGATCACGAGCCGCTCGGCGACGGTCCGGTCGACGAACGGCGCGACGAGGCGACGCGCGAACGAGGGGAGTCGGTCCCCGCCGGACTGGCTCACGCGTCCACCTCCTCGTCGCCACCGTTGTCATCGACGGCGAGACCGGCGGCGTCGTCGTGGACGGCGGCCGTCTCGACGTCCTCGTCGTCGAGCGGTTCGCCGGCCATCAACAGCCCGATCTCCTTGTCGGTCACCGTCTGTGGGTCGACGATCCCGCTGAACGTTCCCTCCTGGATCACCGCCAGCCGGTCGGAGAGCCCCTGGACCTCGTCCAGCTTCGAGGAGACGAGGAGCACGGCTTTCCCCTCCGCGCGGAGCTCTAACAGCCGGTCGTGGAGGAACTCGGTGGAGCCGATGTCGACCCCGCGGGTGGGATGGGTCGCGACGACGAGGTCGGGGTCCCGCTCGAACTCGCGGCCGACGATGAACTTCTGCTGGTTGCCCCCGGAGAGGGCCTCGGCGGTCGCGTCCGCGTCCGGCGGCCGCACGTCGTACCGCTCGATTACGTCCTCCGCGTGCCCACGAGAGGTGCGCCAGTCGATCCGACCGTCTCTCGCGAACGGCGGGGCGTGCTGGCTGCCCAGAATGCCGTTCTCGGTGAGGTCGTACGACATCACCAGTCCCCGCTCCTGTCGGTCCTCGGGGATGAACGCCATCCCTCGGTCGATGTGCTCGCGTCGGGTGGCGCCCGCCATCGGTTCGCCGAGGTACCGGACCGACCCCGCGGTCGCGTCTCGCATCCCGGTGATCGCCTCAACGAGCTGCGACTGGCCGTTGCCGTCGACGCCCGCGATCCCGAACACCTCGCCGGCGCGGACCTCGAAGGAGATCCCGGAGACGACCTCGACGCCGCGGTCGTCCTCGGCGTGGAGGTCGGTGACCTCGAGCACGCGATCGCCCGGCTCCTGGGGAGTCGTGGCGGGGTCCATCAGCACCTCGCGGCCGACCATCATCTCGGCGAGGTCCTCGCGGCTCACGTCCGCGGACGAGACGGTACCGACGTTGACGCCGTCGCGGAGGACCGTGATCTCGTCGGCCGCCGACAGCGCCTCCCCGAGCTTGTGCGAGATGAAGATGATCGTCTTCCCCTGGTCCGTGAGCTCTTCGAAGACGCCGTACAGCTCCTCGACCTCCTGGGGCGTGAGCACCGCGGTCGGCTCGTCCATGATGAGCACGTCCGCGCCGCGGTACAGCGCCTTGAGGATCTCGACGCGCTGCTGGACGCCGACGGAGACGTCCTCGATCCGGGCGTCCGGGTCGACGTCGAAGCCGTAGCGCTCGCTCAGGTCGACGACCGCCTGCCGGGCGGCGGCCTCGTCGACGCGCAGTCCACCCCACGTCTTCGGCTCGTTGCCGAGCACGACGTTCTCCCAGACCGTCATCGGGTCGACGAGCATGAAGTGCTGGTGGATCATGCCGACGCCCGCGTCGATGGCGTCGCGGGGCGAGTCGAACGAGCGGGTCTCTCCGTCGAGGACGACGGTCCCCTCGGTCGGCTCGTAGAGCCCGTACAGCACGTTCATCAGCGTTGTCTTTCCGGCGCCGTTCTCGCCGAGCAGGGCGTGGACGCTGCCCCGCTCGACCACGAGATCGACGTCGTCGTTCGCGACGACCCCGGGGAATCGTTTCGTGATGCCGTCCATGTGGACCGCCGGGTTCATTCACCCGTATCTCTGAGTCGGCGCCTAAAAACGCGCGGATTCGGGCGCGAGCGGAGGATCAGGACGGTGCAGCGGCTCGGGTCAGACGCGAACCGCGGGACGTGCGGGCAACGCGTTCGAATCGCGGAGGGCGACGCGTTCGATCGACAGATTCCGACGCCGGCAGCCGACTCAGTCGTCGTCCATCTCGCTCGGGACGTCGATCTCGCCCTCGATGATCTCGTCGCGCGCGTCCGAGACCGCGGTCACGACTTCGTCGGGGATGTCGTCGCCGATTTCGTCGCCGTACACGCACTCGACGCCGTTGGACTCCAGGCCGAGCGCGGTCGTCTCGCCGCCCTGGAAGCTGTCGTCGATGACGTTCGAGATCGACTCGTAGACGGCCGTGTCGACGCGTTTGACCATCGACGCCAGGATCACGTCGGCGAACTCCTCCTCGGTGATCGACTGGTCGAGGTCGACGCCGAGGGCGAACCGCTCCTCCTCTTCGGCCGCCTGGAAGACGCCGACGCCGGTCGCGCCGGAGGCGTGGTAGACGACGTCGGTTCCGCCCTGGTACATCGACAGCGCGGCCTCCTGGCCGCCCGAGGGGTCGGAGTAGCTGCCGACGTAGCTCGAGGTGACGTTGATGTCCTCGGCGACGTACTCGACGCCGGCCTCGTAGCCGGCCTGGAACCGGCGGATGACGGGGCTGTCGACGCCGCCGACGAAGCCGACCTCCGTCTCGTCGGTGTCGGTCGAGCCCGCGCCCGCGGAGAAGTCCATCTGCGTCAGCTCGCCGGCGAGCACGCCCATCAGGAACGAGCCCTCCTCCTCGCGGAACAGGTAGCTCGAGACGTTCGACTCCTCGACGACCGAGTCGACGAGCATGAAGTCCTGGTCGGGGAAGTCCGGCGCGGTCTCGGCGAGCGCGTCGGTCTGGTTGAACCCGATACACGAGACGAGGTCGTAGTCGGGGTCGGTCGAGCTGGCGTAGCGCTGCTGGAAGTCGCCGAACTCGCCCGTCCCCTCCGGCTGCGACTCGTCGTACTCGATGCCGAACTCCTCTTCGGCCTGCAGGATCCCCTGCTGGGCCGCGTCGTTGAACGAGTTGTCGCCGAGCCCGCCGTCGGAGTAGACGATGCCGACCGTCGCGGGAGCGTCGTCTCCCCCGTCGGAGCCGTCGGAACCGTCGTCGCCGTCACTGCCATCGTCGCCGTCGCTACCGTCGTCGCTGTCATTCCCGTCGTCGCCGTCGTCGCCGTCACCGCCGTCGCTCGGCCCACCGCTGCAGCCGGCGAGGCCGACGAGGCCCGCTGCGCTTGCCGCCTTGACGAACCGTCGCCGATCGAGGTCGGATACCATGTCACCTACAAGGCTGTGGGAGCGCGCCATAAATTCGTCGCTCTTCGCGCTCCAGATCGCACGTTCGGGAAAAACGGCGGAACGAACCTCACCGATCCGGGCCGATCCCGGACGATACGGTCCACGTTCGTGGGTGTGTCACGAACGATCGAACGAGACGGCGGAGCGGCCGACGGCGAGCCGACCTCCCCGCCCGATCGGACGGGTCACGCGTCGCCAGCGGCGGCGACCGCGGCGGTGACGACCCGCTCCACTTCCGCGACCAGCTCGTCGACGTCGCCGCTCTCGGCGTACACCCTGACGTACGGCTCCGTGCCGGAGGGGCGGACGAGCGTCCACGACGCGTCCGGGAACTCCAGGCGGACGCCGTGCTCGGTGTTCACGGTCGCGTCGGGGAACGCGTCGGGAAGGGTGACCTCCAGCCGCTCCATCGCGCCGGCCTTGGCCTCGTCGGGACATCCGACGCTGACCTTGCGGTAGGGGCGCTCCGTGACCGGCTCGCGGAGGGCACCGAGTCCCTCGTCGGCGACGAGGCGAGCGATCACGGCCGCAGACGCGACGCCGTCGATCCACTCGCCGAAGGCGACGTGGACGTGCTTCCACGGCTCCGCGGCGAAGACGACGCGGGTGTCCGCAGACGCCCCCGCCGCCTCGCGAACCGCGGCGATCCCCTCGTGGAGCGCGCCGAGTCGCACGCGTTCGACGCGGCCGCCGGCCTCGCGGACGCGCTCGTCGATCCGCCCGGAGGCGTTCGGCGTCGTCACGACGACCGGGTCGGCGGCGTCGCTCTCGCGGGTGTACCGCTCCGCGAGCACCGCGAGGACGGTGTCCTCGTGAACGACCTCGCCGTCGGCGTCGACGATCACGATCCGATCCGCGTCGCCGTCGTGACCGATCCCGAAGGCGAACCCCCCGGCGTCGCCGTCGCTCTCGGCTCCGTCGTCCCCGTCGCCGCCCGCGCTCGGGCGTCCGGGGTCGGTCACGCCCTCGTTGGCGTCCGCGACGAACGCCCGGAGGTCCCGGAGCGTCTCGGGGGTGGGCTTGCTCCCGCGGCCGGGGAAGTGGCCGTCGACGTTCCCGTTGAGCGTCACGACCTCGGCGCCCAACCGACGGAGGACGGTCGGCGTCGCCGGCCCGCCCATCCCGTTCCCGCAGTCGACCGCGATCCGGAGCCCGTCCAGCGGGGCGCCGAACCGCTCGGCGTACGCGCGGACGTCCGCGAGGTACCCGTCGAGCGGGTCGACGCGCTCCGCCCCGGTCCACTCGTCCCAGGCGGCGGGCGACTCCTCGCCCGCGACGCGCTCCTCGACCGCGCGTTCGGCCTCGCGGTCGAACTCGCTGCCGTCGCGGAACAGCTTGATCCCGTTGTCGGTCGGCGGGTTGTGCGAGGCCGTGAGCATCACGCCGTACCGCCCCTGCGAGGCGTGCGCGAGCGCCGGCGTCGGGAGCTGTCCCGCCCGGAGCACGCGCACGCCGCCGGAGGCGAGCCCCGACTCCATCGCGGCCGCGAGCGCCGGCCCGGTCACGCGGCCGTCGCGGGCGAGAACGACCTCGACCGGACGCGGGCGCGGCTCGTCGCCCGTTCGGTTCACGCCAGCCTCCGCGTCGTTCCGTACCTCGGCCGCGACGGCGCGCCCGACGGCGAGCGCGAGCTCGGGCGTCACTCGCTCCGTGGCGCTCCCGCGGATCCCCGCGGTTCCGAACAAGTCCATACCTGCGGTGTCGACGGCCGTTCGTTAGAAGCCGTCGGTTGCCGGGCGTCGGAATCGGTTTCTCGATTGCCGGGCGTCGCGCTTAAGCCCGCGGCGGTCGCACGCTCCCTCCATGACCGACCGCACGCGAGCGCACGTGTACGTCTCGGGTCGCGTACAGGGGGTCTACTACCGTGCGAAGACCCGTGACACGGCCCGGGAGAAGGGGGTCGACGGCTGGGTGCGGAACCTCGACGACGGGCGCGTCGAAGCCGTCTTCGAAGGGCCGGAAGCGGCGGTCCGGGAGCTGGTCGCGTGGTGCGAGACGGGGAGCCGCGCCGCCGACGTCGACGCGGTCGACGCCGAGTACGAGGAGCCGGAGGGACTCGACGGGTTCGAGGTCAGGTGGTGAGGGGATCGCTCGGGTCGGTGCGCACGTCGAGCTCCTCCAGCGCGCGCAACGCCACGATCGCCTCCACCACGTCGCGCTCCTCGGTGTAGGGGTCGTCGACGGCGTCGAGCGTCGCCTCGGCGTCGCGTTCGATCCGGGCCTCCAGCTCCGTCTGGTCCGTCTCGTCCTTTGTTGCCGACAGCAGCGCCTCGTGGTCCTCGCGCAGGTCGAGGGAGACGTGCGCCGCGTTACACCGCGAGAGCGGATGCGTGTCCATCTCGATCGCCAGATCGCTGACGAGGTCCCAGTCGTCGGCACAGAAGCGGAGCGTGACGGTGCCGACCACGTCGCGCCACGAGATCGGCTCGCCGTTCTCCATGAGCCGGATCGCCCGGGGCGGCACGGCGATCCGGGTGTGGGTCTCGTCGCGGCCGCACAGACAACAGGGAGTGTCCTTGAGTCCGGCGTACACGGCGAACGGTACGGGCTCCACGGTGGTGTGCGTTTCGCCGCGGGACGTACCCGCTGGACGGCCGAACGCGCCGGACGAGAACGGCGGCGTCTCCCGCTCACGAACGGACGAGGCGGTGGCGCGTGCCTCCGAGACCGCATCGCGGCCGAGTGGCCGACGAGGCCGGGGAGGCGTGAGGTGCTGTGCGGTGCGGATCGAGTTGGACTCGACGGGGCAGTCGCGGGTTCCTCAACTGCCGACTGCGAGCGGCGGGAAACGCGCGTAGTTCGTCGACCGAATCTCGATAGTCTCGACGGGCCGACATCGCGTGTGGCTCGCGGCGAGCGACTGGAAGGAATCCGCTGCGTCACCAAACTCAGACCTCCCCGTACTCACCCCACCAGCCGCCGACATCCGTACAGACACCGACCGGTCCGTCTCCGGCTCGTTCGATTTCGAACTCGGAACGCATCACTACGGCGCTCGATTCTTCTCCTTCATCTCGAAACGACACGAATCGAGTCTGCTGGTCCGGATCGATCCGAAACGACTCGGTGAACTCCTCGCCGCCGGCGGTCTCGATTGAGAGATCGTATTCGTCGAACGCCGTCGGTAGTTCGACCGACGGAAGTTCAGTTGCCTCGGCGGGGAAACTACCGTCTCCGGGAAAGAGATGTTCGATGTCGTGGCTCTCGGCGGTCAGACGTTCGTCCACGTGGCGGTCGCCGTGCTCGTCCGCGACGACCACGGACATGTCGAGAGGCTCATCGCGGCCGTTGTGGACGGAGAGGGTCACCGGCGAATCGGCGGACTCCCCGTCCGTCGGATCGAACGTGAGGACGGTGGTCCCGCCTCGGTCGTCGATCTGGTGGGTGAAATACTCGTTCTCCTTCCAGAGGGTCGAATCCGCTGCCACCGCCGCGGGATAGAAGAGTTCGGTGTCGGTCTCGTACCGGCCGTCGGACAGCGCGATGTCGACCTCGCGTCTCACGACGGGCGGAAGTCGGTGGTAGGGTGCGTAAGTGTCTTCACACCGGCCAGACGCCTCGAACCACTCGGCGCGTGCGGACTCCGGCGGGTCTCGGTCACCCGACACTACGATCAGGACGTATCCGACGTTGCCTTCGAGGGCATCCGCTTCGTCTTCCGTGTGCACGCGAACGTACGCGTGCGCCTCGTCCTCGGTTCGATCGAACGCGTCGACGCTCACCTCTCTCGCATCCCGCCACGTGCCCACGGACCTCGGGGCGATCACCAGATACGAGTCGTCGTAGTCGACGGACACGGCGAACTCCGTGACCTCCTCCGGAAGAGTCAGGTAGGCGTTGGCCATCGACGCATCGGTAATCACCTCGGCGTCGAACGTCGGATCGTCCCCCGACGAGTCGCTGAAGTACCGATAGACCGCATCGACGCCGTCCGGGGTGGACTCCACGTCCGACGACTCGGGGTACTTTCGAGCGAGCGAGCCTCGCGCGAGGACGTCGCTGTCGAGACAACCGACCGTCGTCGGTGCGAGTACCGCGAGGAGGGCACGCCGCTTCATAGCCGGACCTCGAATTACGTCGATAAGTGTTTTCTGTCGAGCGCTCGTTCGAGAGAGCTTTTCAACGTGGCCGTCGACTCCGAGTTCGACGATCGATCCGTCCCCACCGCCGTCCCCGAGCGATTTCGGTCCCTGGAGGTCCTCGTCGTCGCGTACACGGTCGCCGTCCTCGAGATCACGGCCCTTCTCGTCGGATTCCTCCTCCCGGCGGAGTGGGCGGTCCCGACGCTTCTGGTCGTCGCGCTCGCGTGCCTCCCGCCCTTCTGGACCGTCGTCAGAGACGCCTATCCGGACTCGGCGTGAGAACGGCGACGACCGCTCGCGGTCGCCGATACCCTGGCTACTCGCTGCACTCGGCGAGCCACTCGTGGGCCCAGTCGTCGATCTCCTCGAAGACGGGCGCGAGCGACTCGCCCTTGTCGGTGAGGCTGTAGTACGTCGCCACGGGCGACTCCTCCTCGAGGCGGCGGTGGACGAAGCCGGTCTCCTGGAGGTCGTCGAGCACGCGCGAGAGGGTCCGGGCGTTGGCGTCGGTCTCCCGCTTCAGCTCGTTGAAGCGCGACTCGCCGTTCAACAGCTCGTGGAGGACGACGAGCCGCCAGCGCGAGCCGATCTGTTCGAGCGAGTCGACGACGGGGCACGCCGACTCCGGGGTCGAGGACGCGGCGACGGACGAAGACGTGCCCGTTTCGGGCTCCGCATCGCTCGTGTCCGCCGGGTCCGTCTCTGCGAGTTCCTGCGATGACATCGGTGTTACCTGCTTACCCTCTTGTCCGGGAAGCGATATATAGGTTACGTCCGTATACGTAGTTACACAATGTTAGCTGAAATCACGACGCTACCGCTGCAGCTCGACGCCCCCCTCGCGGGCGAACTGTTCCTGATCGGTCGGATCCTGTTCGGCGCCACGCTCGCGTTCATGGGCCTGAACCACTTCATGGACGTCGATACCATGGCCGGCTACGCCGAGTTCAAGGGCCTCCCGGCGCCGCGCTTCTCCGTCGTCGCCTCCGGCGCCGTACTCGTCCTCGGCGGGCTCGGAGTCGTCCTCGGCGCGTTCCCGGTGATCGCGGCCGGTGGTCTCGCCGTCTTCCTGCTCGTCTCCGCCGTGGCGATGCACGACTTCTGGTCGGTCGACGACCCGGAGGAGAAGCAGAGCGAGATGACGAGTTTCCTCAAGAACGTCTACGGCGCCGGCGCCGCGATCGCGCTGCTCGCCGTCGGCGGCACCGCGTGGCCCTACGCGCTGGGCCTCGGGCTGCTCTGAGCCGGACGCGACCGCCTCGCGCGACCGTCGAACCGTTCTGACCGGTCCCGGTTTCGACCGTCCTTCCGGTCCCAGTACCACTAACTGACTCCGCGACCACCCACCACACGACCATGACCGACTCCCCGCCCACCACCGGACTGCACCACGTGACGAACATCTGCACGGACATGGAGGAGACGGTCGCGTTCTACGAGGACGCGCTCGGCTGGTACACGGTCAAGCGAACGCAGAACTACGACGACCCGGGGACGCCCCACTACTACTTCTCGTCCACGCCGGAGGGCGAGCCGGGAACCAACGTCACCTACTTCGAGTACCCGAACTCCCAGGGGGCGCCGGGGCCGGGCGCGAGCCACCACTTCGCGTTCGGCGTCCCGGACGAGGAGACGCTCCGCGAGTGGCAGGCGCACCTCCGCGAGCAGGGGGTGCGGGTCTCCGAGGTGAAAGACCGCACCTACTTCAAGAGCATCTACTTCAGCGACCCCGACGGGCTCGTCTTCGAGCTGGCGACGGAGGGGCCGGGGTTCACCCGGGACGAGGAGGAGCCCGGCAGCGAGGAGATCGACCCGTTCGCGGAGGGGTACGAGAACTGAGCGCCCGCGAGCGACGACCCGGGATCGTCAGGCGTCGGCGTCGGCCGGACGCTCCGCCGACCGCGTCTCGACCAACGCCGCGAACCGATCGAGCGCGCGCCGACAGACCGGGACGTACCAGACTGCGACGACCGGCACCTCGACGACGACGCGACAGCGACCGGACTCTCCGGCGTAGCTGTCGACGCGGTGGCCGGTGGCCGGAATCCCGGCGACCCGCCAGTCCCAGCGTCGCCCGTGGCACGAGGTCACGCGGAACGGGAGCCACGCACCGCCGACGCTGACTCGTCCCGTCGTCCCGGCCCGCACGAAGCGGTCGTCGCTCTCGACGGCGTCGATCGCCGGTCCCCAGCCAGGCCAGGTGTGGGTGTCGCGGAGCGCCCGAGCGGCGACCGCCGGCGCGACCGCGACGTCGCGCCCCACGGCGAGCGTCGCTCCCTCGCGAACGACGGTCGCCGCTGACTCGCCGCCGCACCGAGCGGGATCGAAACGCGCGTCCGATTTGTCGCCCGAACGAGACCGATAATACACGGTCCGTCCAACGGTCTCGTCGGAGTTAAGCCGACGTATATTAATTCCTTAAATGATATCATGACTCATTATCTCTTTCCACGAAGGGTTAATACGCGGATCCCCACAAGCCGCCTCCAAGATGGCCGACGACCGCGACACCATGAAAGACGTCTCGCACACAGCACCGCACGACACCTCGGCGAAGGAAGTCTGGAAACGAGGGCGACGACCCGTCGAAGAAGAGGAAGAAGAGGAATAGCGCGTTACGTCGACTGCTGAGTACCGACACGGGCGCTGACTGAAGCCACGTACACACCGACGCTGGAGCGGAGCGTCTCTGCTTCGATCGCCGGCTACCGGCCGACACCCTCTTTGATTTCGTCTTTACATACGCGGTATGGTCGGTGTCACACTCGGGTTGGTCGGGATCGCAACGGTGACGGTGTTACTGGCGCTCAGCGCGTTCTTCTCGAGCTCGGAGACCGCGATTTTCTCGCTGCCGGCGGAGTGGTTCGAGCGGCAGGCGGACACAGACGACCCGCGAGGAGACGTCCTGAAGGAGCTCTACGACGATCCCCACCGGCTGCTGGTGACGCTGCTCGTCGGAAACAACGTCGTCAACATCGCGATCTCGAGCATCGTGACCGTCCTTGTCGCCAGCTACCTCCCCTCCGGCGCCGCGGTCGTGGTGACGACCGTGTGTACGAGCTTCCTCGTCCTCGTGTTCGGAGAGATCGTCCCCAAGGCGTTCGGCCTCGGAAACGCCGAGATGTGGTCGCTGCGGATCGCGTCGCCGATCCGACTGGTCGAGCGGATCCTCTCGCCGCTCATCACGTTGTTCGACGGAATCACTCGCCGGATGAACGCGTACATCAGCGGCGACGCCCACATCGAGAAGCCGTACACCGACTGACGCGCACGGGGCCGTCGGGATCACTCGACCGTCGAGGTGTCGAGGCCGGCGCGCGGTCGCCGGCGGTCCGAGAGGTTTTGTCCCCGTGTCGTGACCCCCGGACATGAGCGAGCCACCGTTCGAGCCGAATTCGGAGCCGCAGTTTGAGACGAGCCGCGAGCCGGAGCCGTTCCGGTACGACGCCGAGGTCGACCCCGGAGAGAAGCGACACACCCGCTACGAAGTCGGCGAGACGTACCTCGGCGACCCGATCGAGATGCCGGTGACTGTGATCAACGGCGAGGCCGGCGGGCCGACCCTCTTCCTGAGCGCGGGGATCCACGGGGACGAGCTCAACGGGGTCAAGGTGGTCCAGGAGGTCGCCGACCGCTACACGCCGGCCGACCTCCACGGGACGCTCGTCTGTCTCCACGTGTGCAACGTCCCCGCGTACGAGGCGCAGCGGCGCGACACCCCCATCTACGACCAGGACATGAACCGGTCGTTTCCGGGGAAAGAGCGCGCGAACACCACGGAGCGCATGGCGAACCGGATCTATCGTCGGTTCGTCTCGCAGTGCGACCTCGGGCTCGACTTCCACACGTCCACGCGCAACCGGACGACGATCTACCACGCTCGGGCCGACCTCGACGACCCCGAAGTCGGGCGACTCGCGCGGGCGTTCGCGACGAACGTCGTGCTGTACGGGAGCGGCGACGCGGGGTCGCTCCGATCGACGGCGACCGCCGACGGGATCCCGACGGTGACCGTCGAGATGGGGCGGGCCCACCGCTTCCAGCCCGTGCTCGTCGAGAAGGCGCTCGAGGGAGTCGAGAGCGTCCTCGCCGAGTACGAGCTCCTTCCGTCCGAGCCGGTCCACTGGCCCGGCTGGTTCCAGTCCACCTCGGCCGACAGCACGAAGCGCTGGCTTCGCGCCGACACCGGCGGCCTCGTGGAGATGGAGTGGGGACCGTACCCGCTCGTGTACGAGGGCGAGACGATCTGCACGATCACGAACCACTTCAAGACGGAAGAGCGCGCGGTCGAGGCCCCCTTCGACGGGCTCATCGTCGGCTCGCTTGAGAACCCGGTCGCCGCGCCGGGCCACCCCCTCTGTCACCTCGTCCGGCTCGACGGCGAGACGCGTCGAGAGATCGAACGCGAGATCGAGCGCGGCGAGTTCGACGGCTACCGCGCCCACGGCGACGCCTGGGCGGACGACTGAGCCGTCGTCGCTGTCGGCGTCGCCGACGCCGTCGTCCGCGATACCGCGCTCCGCGTTCTCGCGGGTGATAGCCGCGGAGGTGGGTTTAACCCGACCCGGCGGCGACCCGGACCCATGATCGAGGTGGAGGGGTTGCGGAAGGCGTACGGCGACTTCGCGGCCGTCGTCGACAGCACCTTCGCCGTCGAGGAGGGCGAGGTGTTCGGGATCGTCGGTCCAAACGGCGCCGGGAAGACGACGACGCTGAAGGTGCTCGCCGGGCTCGTCGACCCCACCGAGGGCGAGGTCGAGGTCGCCGGCCTCCCCTCGGACGACCCGGAGATGCGGCGGCGGCTCGGCTTCCTCCCGGAGGAGTCGCCGCTGTACGAGGAGATGACCCCGCTGTCGTACCTGACGTTCTTCGCCGACCTGTACGACGTGCCGGGCGACGTCGCCGACGAGCGAATCGAGGCCGCGCTCGACCGGCTCGAACTCGACCACCGCGAGCGACGGCTCGGCGACATGTCGAAGGGGATGAAGCGCAAGGTCGCGATCGCCCGGTCCCTCGTCAACGACCCGGACGTGCTCGTGTACGACGAGCCCGCCTCGGGGCTCGACCCGGTGACGACGAACGCCGTGCTGGAGTTCGTCCGCGAGCTTCGCGCGACCGGCAAGACGGTCGTCTTCTCGGCGCACAACCTCTACCACGTCGAGTCCGTCTGTGACCGCGTCGCGGTGATGAACGAGGGCCGGATCGTCGCTCGGGGGAGCGTCGACGGCATCCGCGAGCGACACGGGCGGACGACGTACCACGTGTTCTCCGACGTGGCGCCGGCGGGCACCGACGTGACGCCGGCGAAGACCGGCGCCGCGACCGGGGAGACCGGCGCCCTCGGCGACGTCGACGCCGCGACCGAGGCCGTCGGCGACCGGTTCCGCACCATCGTCACGGACATGGACGCCGTCGACGCGGTCCGCGAGGCGGTCGCCGACGCGGGCGGCGAGGTCGTCGACATCCGGACCCGCGAGCCGAGCCTGGAGGACGTGTTCCTCGACATCGTCGGTCGTCCGATGCCCGGGCGGTACGCCGGGGGTGGAAGCGAGAGGCGCGCCGAGTCGGAGGGAGTCGACGAACGGCCCGCGGGCCAGCGGGAGGGAGCCGAGTGATCGACCGGCTCCGGCGGGTCCTCCGGGTCGCCCGCTGGGAAGTCGCGCGGGCGAGCGGCGGGATCGACCGCCGGACGCTGCTGGCGGCGCTCGCGCTCCTGCTCGTCGCGGGCGGCGTCCTCGGCGGGGGGCTGGCGGCCAGCGCGGTCGGCCTCGACGTCGACCGCGACGTGTACCGGGTGGCGGTCGACGGCGACTCCCCGTACGCGGACGCGGTCGAGGCGGCGCCGGCGCTCACGCCGGTCTCGCCGGAAGGCGCGGCGCTCGGCGAGAGCGCCGATCTCGTCGTGTTCGACGGCGAGGGGAGCGAGGCCGGCGGGGTCCAGACCGTCGCCGTCCGCGCCAGCGACACGCGGAAGGGCGAGGCCGCGGCGGCCGAGTTCCGCGAGGCGGTCGAGGCGCACAACGAGCGACTGATGGCCGCGGAGGAGAACGAGACCGCCGCGTTCCCGGTCGCCGTCACGCTTCGGTACGTCGACCGGACGAGCGCGCTCGACGACGGCTCGACGCTCGGTGAGGAGGGCGGAGGTGGCGACGGATCCGGGGGCGATGGCTCCGCCGCCGGGGGCGAGAGCGACGGCGGCGGAAGCGGGAGCGGCGCGGAGGGCGGCGACGGAGGCGGTACGGGAGCGGATCCGACGGACGGCGACGCCACGGACGACGGCGGCTCCGGTGGCGACGGGTTCGCCGTGCCCTCGGTCGGCGGCGCGGCGTTCGGCGCCGACACGGTCGGCTCGCCAGGATCGATCGCGCCGCCGTTCCCCTTCGTCTCGCTGCTCCTGGCGTTCGTCTTCCTCGTGCCGATGAACTTCCTCATCCAGGCGTACGGCTCGTCCGTGCTCGACGAGCGCACCAACCGGCGGGGAGAGCCCCTGCTCGTCACGCCGCTGTCCCCCGTCGACATCGTCGCCGGAAAGACGCTCCCGTACGTCGCGGCCGCGGTCCTCGTCACGACCGCGATCGCGGCG
>NZ_JAXRUU010000021.1:0-45646 GCF_034497445.1 Halorubrum sp. AD140 | reverse complement strand
TCTCGCCGCCGTGAAAGAGGAGGCGGCGGGCTTCCTGCTCCGCGCCGAAGAGCAGCTCACCATCGAGGCAGAGAAGAAGGAGGCGCCCATCTCCTTCGCCACCACCGAGAACGCGTTCGTCGCCGAGGGGTGGATCCCCACGGAGGCGTACTCCGACTTCGAGGCGACCATCACCGACGCCGTCGGCGACCACGTCGAGGTCGAGGAGCTGGAGCGCGCCTCGTTCACGCCCGACGGCAACCACCACACGGAGCCGGTCGCGGGCGGCGAGGGCGGTGACGGAGCGGCGACCGACGCGACCCCGGAGGCGGCCACCGACGGCGGCCACGCGGGACACGGAGACGACGAGCCGCCGGTCGTCCAGGACAACGGGGGCGCCGCGGGGCCCTTCGAGCTGCTCGTGCAGGGGTTCGGTCGCCCGAAGTACTCGGAGTTCGACCCGACCCTCCTCGTCTTCCTCACGTTCCCGCTCATGTTCGGATTCATGATCGGCGACGTGGGATACGGCGTCCTCTACGCCGCGATCGGGTACTTCCTGTACAACCGATACGAGGGAACGTTCCGCGAGCTCGGCGCCGTCGCGATGTGGGCCGGCGCCTTCACGATCCTGTTCGGGATCTACTTCGGGATCGACGTGTTCGGCTACCACGCCTACCCGCTCTTCGGCCTCGACTGGCCCGTCGACGGGAAGGGGCTCTCGCCGGCCGACCTCGACTGGGGGCTGGCGTTCCTCGTGGTCAGCGTGCTGTTCGGGATGATCCACCTGAACGTGGGACACGCCCTCTCGTTCGTGAGCCACTACCAGCAGCACGACCTCAAGCACGCGCTGTACGAGGGCGGCTCGTGGCTCCTCATCCTCAACGGCGCGTGGATCTGGATCTTCAGTCAGCACCTGCCGGGTCCGAAGCCCGACTTCCTCTTCGAGTCGGTCTCGATACTCACCTTCGGGACCGTGTCGTTCGCCGGATTCCCGGTCGCGGTCGGGATCGGGGGACTCGTGGCCGCCGCGGTCGGCGTGGGGCTCCTCGCCGTCGGCGAACCGGCCGAACTCGCCGAGGTTCTCGCACCGATCGTCAACGTCATCTCGTACGCCCGGATCATGGCGGTGCTGCTCGCGAAGGGCGGCATGGCGCTCGCGGTGAATCTGCTCGCGTTCGGCGCGTACATCGACGGGGAGGGCGAGGGGAGCTTCCACTTCATCTTCACGCCGGAGTACCTCTCGTACGTCCAGGAGCACTCCGTCGCGAACGGCGGCGAGTACGAGCTCGTCTTCGCGGGGCTGACGACGGCGTTCGAGCCCGGGCTCGTCGGCGTCGTCGCGCTCCTCGCCGGCATCGCCGTGGCCTTCGTCGGCCACGTCGTCGTCCTCCTGCTCGGGGTCACGTCGGCCGGCATTCAGGCCGTGCGTCTCGAGTACGTCGAGTTCTTCGGGAAGTTCTACGAGGGCGGCGGGAAGGCGTACCTCCCGTTCGGCTACGACCGGGAGTACACCACCGACGACTGACGGGCGGAACGCGCGCTGCGGCGACGCCCGTCGTTTCGAAACCGAGCTGACACGTTCCCCGTCCGTTCCGAGCGCTGACCGGGGGTCCCCGAGACCATCGAACCCCCACGAGCCCCCGGCTTGCGCCTCGTTACCGCGGTTCCGGTCGGTCGTTTTGGGAAGCTTTATGACTACTGTGGCGGCAACTAGCAAGTGTTCGGAGACGAGCAACCGCAACTACTACCAATGCTTGAAGCTACCAACGAACTCGGGAACGTCGCACTGTCGACCGGTGGAACACTGACTGATCCAAGCGCCGCTGCAGCGCTCGCGGTCGGTCTCGCGGCGCTCGGAGCGGGGTACGCGGAGCGCGGTATCGGTTCGGCCGCCGTCGGCGCGATGGCCGAGGACGACGACCTGTTCGTCAACGGGCTCATTCTGACGGTTCTCCCCGAGACGATCGTCATCCTCGCGCTCGTCGTCGTCTTCATCGTCTAAGCGGTACCTCCCTTTCACACCAATGAGTTTGGACACTGTCGTTGAGGACGTTCGAGACGAAGCCCGCACGCGTGCGGAGGAAATCCGCGAAGCGGCCGAGGCGGAGGCCGACGAGATCGTGGCCGAGGCGGAGGCCGACGCCGAGCGCATCCGCGAGGAGCGGCTCGCGGCGGTCGACCGGCAGATCGACCAGGAGCGCGAGCAGACGCTCTCGTCGGCCAAGCTCGAGGCCAAACAGGAGCGGCTCGGGGCCCGTCGGGACGTCCTCCAAGACGTCCGCGACGACGTCGAGGCGGCGATCGAGGGACTCGACGGCGACCGTCGCCGCGAGCTGACCGAGACGCTGCTCGACGCGACGCTCGCGGAGTTCGACGACGCCGCGGACGTCGCCGTCTACACCCGCGCCGAGGACGTCGAGCTGGTCGAGGAGCTCCTCGCCGACCGCGACGCCGAGGTCGACGGCGAGGTCGACTGTCTCGGCGGCGTGGTCGCGGAGAGCGACGCCTCTCGCGTTCGCGTGAACAACACGTTCGACTCGATCCTGGAGTCCGTCTGGGACGACGAGTTGAAGAACATCTCGGAGCGACTGTTCGACCAATGAGCGCCGTCGGGAGCTCGAACCCAGAGTACGTTGTCGCGCGGGTTCGTGCCCGCCGCGGCAGCCTGTACGGCGACGAGGAGTACCGCAAGCTGACCCGGATGGGACCGGCCGAGATCGCCCGGTTCATGGAGGAGTCGAGCTACGGGCAGGAGATCAACGCGCTCGGGAGCCGCCACGGCGGCGTGGACCTGATCGAGTACGCGCTGAACCGCAACCTCGCCGGGCAGTTCGACGACATCCTCGACTGGAGCGAGGGGTCGCTGTACGACCTGATCGCCCGGTACCTCCGCAAGTTCGACGCGTGGAACGTGAAGACGGTCATCCGCGGCGTCTACACGGACGCGGACCAGTCGGCCGTCGAGGTCGACCTGATCCGCGCCGGCGAGTTCGACGACCGGCGGATCCGCCGCCTGCTCGAAGCCGACTCGATCGACGCCGTCGTTGAGGTGCTGGAGGACACGATCTACGGGCCGCCGCTCCGCGAGGCGTACGCCGAGTACGAGGAGACGGGCGTCCTGGTTCCGCTGGAGAACGCCGTCGACCGCGCGTTCTACGAGCGGCTCCTGTCGGGGCTCGGCAACGACGAGCCGACCCGACAGTACGAGGCGTTCCTCAAGGCGGAAGTCGACTTCCGAAACGCGGCCAACGCCCTCCGGCTCGCCCGGTCGGGCGCGGACATCGACCCCGCCGCGTACTTCATCGAGGGCGGCGAGCTGTTCACCCGCGGGTCGCTGGCGCGGCTCGCGCGGAACCTCGACGAGCTCGTGGAGTACATCGCGGACAGCCAGTACGCCGACGAGCTCGGCCCGGCGCTTCGCGAACTCGAGGAGGCGGACAGCCTCATCGCGTTCGAACACGCGACCGACGCCGCGCTGTTGGCGTACGGCGACCGGCTCGGCACGATCCACCCGGTGTCCGTCACCCCGGTGATCTCCTACATCCTCGCGAAGGAGCGCGAGGTGGAGAACATCCGGGCGATCGCCCGCGGAAAGGAGGCCGGTCTGTCGGCCGAGGAGATCGAATCGGAGCTGGTGATAACATGAGCCAGGAGATCGCCGTCGTCGGCAGCCCCGAGTTCACGACCGGGTTCCGGCTCGCCGGCGTGCGGAAGTTCGAGAACGTACCGGACGACGAGAAGGACGAGCGGCTCGACGACGCCGTCGAGCGGACCCTCGACGACGAGGGGACCGGCATCATCGTGATGCACGACGACGACCTCGACCACCTCTCGCGGGGGACCCGCGAGGCGGTGGAGGGGAGCATCGAGCCCGTGCTCGTTACGCTCGGCGGGTCCGGCGCCGGCAGCGGCGGGCTGCGCGACCAGATCAAGCGAGCCATCGGGATCGACCTGATGGAGGAGGACGACTAACATGAGTAAAGCAGAATCCACGGAGACCACCACAACCGAAACCGGTGTTATCCAAAGCGTGAGCGGTCCGGTCGTGAGCGCCCGCGACCTCGACGCCCGCATGAACGACGTCGTCTACGTCGGCGACGAAGGCCTCATGGGGGAAGTGATCGAGATCGAAGGCGACATCACGACCGTTCAGGTGTACGAGGAGACCTCCGGGGTCGCCCCCGGCGAGCCCGTCGAGAACACGGGCGAGCCGCTGTCGGTCGACCTTGGTCCGGGCATGCTGGACGCCATCTACGACGGCGTCCAGCGTCCCCTGGACGTGCTGGAGGGCAAGATGGGCAGTCCGTACCTCGACCGCGGGGTCGACGCGCCCGGCATCGACTTGGAGAAGCAGTGGGAGTTCGAGCCGACCGTCGAGGTCGGCGACGAGGTCGGTCCCGGCGACGTCGTCGGGATCGTCGAGGAGACGGTCACCATCGACCACAAGGTGATGGTGCCGCCCGACGCCCTCGAGGCGGACGAGACCACCGAGGTCACCGCGATCGAGTCGGGCTCGTTCGACGTCACCGAGACGGTGGCCGAGCTCGCCAACGGGACGGACGTCTCGATGCACCAGGAGTGGCCCGTCCGCGAGGCGCGTCCCTCCGCGAACAAGAAGACGCCCCGGACGCCGCTGGTGTCCGGCCAGCGCATCCTCGACGGGCTGTTCCCCATCGCGAAGGGCGGGACGGCCGCCATTCCGGGGCCGTTCGGCTCCGGGAAGACGGTCACCCAGCACCAGCTCGCGAAGTACGCCGACGCCGACATCATCGTCTACGTCGGCTGCGGCGAGCGCGGCAACGAGATGACCGAGGTCATCGAGGACTTCCCCGAGCTGGAGGACCCGGCCAACGGCAACCCGCTGATGGCCCGGACCTCGCTCATCGCGAACACCTCGAACATGCCGGTCGCGGCGCGCGAGTCCTGTATCTACACGGGGATCACGATCGCCGAGTACTACCGCGACATGGGGTACGACGTCGCGCTGATGGCCGACTCCACCTCGCGGTGGGCGGAGGCGATGCGCGAGATCTCCTCCCGGCTGGAGGAGATGCCCGGCGAGGAGGGGTACCCCGCGTACCTCGCCGCCCGCCTGGCGCAGTTCTACGAGCGCGCCGGCTACTTCGAGAACGTCAACGGGACGGAGGGGTCCGTCTCGGCGATCGGCGCGGTGTCGCCGCCCGGCGGCGACTTCTCCGAGCCGGTCACCCAGAACACGCTGCGCATCGTGAAGACGTTCTGGGCGCTCGACGCGGACCTGGCGGAGCGCCGCCACTTCCCGTCGATCAACTGGAACGAATCGTACTCGCTGTACAAGGACCAGCTCGACCCGTGGTTCGAAGACGAGGTCGCCGACGACTGGGCGGAGAAGCGCCAGTGGGCGGTCGACGTGCTCGACGAGGAGACCGAGCTGCAGGAGATCGTCCAGCTCGTCGGGAAGGACGCCCTGCCCGACGACCAGCAGCTCACGCTGGAGGTCGCCCGCTACCTGCGCGAGGCGTACCTCCAGCAGAACGCGTTCCACCCGGTGGACACGTACTGCCCGCCGGAGAAGACGTACCTCATGCTGACGACGATCGAGGCGTTCCACGACGAGGCGTTCGACGCCCTCGAAGCGGGCGTTCCCGTCGAGGAAATCGTCGACACCGAGGCCGCCCCCCGGATCAACCGGATCGGCGTCCAGGAGGACTACGAAGAGTACGTCGAGGAGCTCAAGGCGGACATCGCCGAGGAACTCCGGAGCCTCTACTAACATGAAAGAGTATCAAACCATCACCGAGATCAGCGGCCCCCTCGTGTACGCCGAGGTCGACGAGGCGATCGGCTACGACGAGATCGTCGAGATCGAGACGGCACAGGGGGAGACGCTGCGCGGACAGGTGCTCGAGTCCTCGGAGGGCGTCGTCGCCATCCAGGTGTTCGAGGGCACCTCCGGTATCGACCAGAACGCGTCCGTCCGCTTCCTGGGCGAGACGATGAAGATGCCCGTCACCGAGGACCTGCTCGGTCGGGTCCTCGACGGCTCCGGCCGTCCGATCGACGACGGCCCGGAGATCGTCCCCGAGGAGCGTCAGGACATCGTCGGCGCGGCGATCAACCCCTACTCCCGGGAGTACCCCGAGGAGTTCATCGAGACGGGCGTCTCCGCCATCGACGGGATGAACACGCTCGTCCGCGGCCAGAAGCTCCCGATCTTCTCGAGCTCCGGCCAGCCGCACAGCGAACTGGCGATGCAGATCGCCCGGCAGGCCAGCGTGCCCGAGGAGGACGAGGGAGACGATGAGGAGGAGGGCTCGGAGTTCGCCGTCATCTTCGGCGCGATGGGGATCACGGCCGAGGAGGCCAACGAGTTCATGGAGGACTTCGAGCGCACCGGCGCGCTGGAGCGCTCCGTCGTCTTCATGAACCTCGCGGACGACCCCGCCGTCGAGCGGACGGTCACGCCGCGGATGGTCCTGACGACAGCCGAGTACCTCGCCTTCGAGAAGGGGTACCACGTGCTCGTCATCCTGACGGACATGACTAACTACTGCGAGGCGCTCCGCGAGATCGGCGCGGCTCGCGAGGAAGTCCCCGGCCGTCGGGGATACCCCGGGTACATGTACACCGACCTGGCGCAGCTGTACGAGCGGGCCGGACGGATTCAGGGCCGTGAGGGCTCGGTGACGCAGATCCCGATCCTCACGATGCCGGGCGACGACGACACCCACCCGATCCCGGACCTGACCGGGTACATCACGGAGGGGCAGATCTACGTCGACCCCGACCTGAACAGCCAGGGCCTGCAGCCGCCGATCAACGTGCTCCCCAGCCTGTCGCGGCTGATGGACGACGGGATCGGCGAGGGCCTCACCCGCGCCGACCACGCCGACGTGAAAGACCAGATGTTCGCGGCGTACGCGGAGGGAGAGGACCTCCGCGACCTCGTGAACATCGTCGGCCGCGAGGCGCTCTCGGAGCTCGACAACAAGTACCTCGACTTCGCCGACGCCTTCGAGTCGGAGTTCGTCGACCAGGGCTTCGACACGAGCCGCGACATCGAGGAGACGCTGGAGATCGGCTGGGACCTCCTCTCGATGCTCCCGAAGGACGCCCTCAACCGGATCGACGAGGAGTTCATCGAGGAGTACTACCGAGAGGAGGACTCCGAGCGCGAAGTCGTCGAAGCGGCCGACTGACGCGGCGTTTTCTTTCGTTCTTTCGCCCCGGACAGCGGTGACGCCGCCGTCGACATCGGTGTCGGCCGCGCGCGACACGCTACGACTGAAAAGAATTATCCGCATCGGAGCGGAACGTTCCCCCAATAAGATGGCCAAGGACGTCAAACCGACGCGGAAGAACCTGATGGCGATCGAGGACCGCATCGACCTCTCCGAGCGCGGTCACGACACGCTCGAACAGAAGCGTGACGGCCTCATCATGGAGTTCATGGACATCCTCGACCAGGCGCAGGACGTTCGCTCGGACGTGTCCGAGACCTACGAGACGGCCCAACGCAAGATCGACATGGCCCGCGCGATGGAGGGCGACGTCGCCGTCCGCGGCGCGGCCGCGGCGCTGAAGGAACACCCCGAGATCACCACCCAGTCGAAGAACATCATGGGCGTGGTCGTCCCGCAGATCGAGTCCTCGAAGGTGCGAAAGAGCCTCGACGAGCGGGGATACGGGCTGCTCGGCTCCTCCGCGCGGATCGACGAGGCCGCCGACGCCTACGAGGCGCTGTTAGAGAAGGTGATCCTCGCCGCCGAGGTCGAGACGGCCATGAAGAAGATGCTCACGGAGATCGAGACGACCAAGCGCCGCGTGAACGCCCTGGAGTTCACGCTCCTCCCGAGCCTCTACGAGAACCAGGAGTACATCGAGCAGAAGCTCGAAGAGCAGGAGCGCGAGGAGATCTTCCGGATGAAGAAGATCAAGGCCAAGAAGGAGGAAGAGGAGAAGGCGGAGGAGGAGGCCGCGGCCGCGGCGGCCGCGACCGAGGAACCGGAGCCCGCGGACTGACCGACAGTCGGCGCCGTCCTGCACTTCCCGACCGTCCGTATTCTCATGACCTGTCCCCGCTGTGACGCCGACCTCGTCGCGTTCGCCGTTCCGCCCGTGCTCCGCGAGCACGCGCCGGCCGCGACGACGGCCATCTGCACCCGCTGTCTGCGGACGTTCGCCGCCGCCGGGAGCGATGTGGACGTCGACGTCGCCGACGGTTCATCCGACACCCCCGGCCTCTCTGCGGTCGACCCCGCGTTTCCCGACGGCGAGGCGGGCGTGGCGCTCGCGCTCGTCTGCGGTCACCTGGAGTCGTTCGCGCTGAACCGGGCGTCGATCGAGGCGCTCGTCGAGCACGCGGAGCGGGAGGGGGCCGACGTCTTCGCGTTCTTGGAGCGGCTCGACGCCGCGGACGCCGCGTTTGACCTCGATCGGCGGCGGGCGGCGCTGCTCGACGCGCTGTGAGCCGGCGCTCGGGCGGCCCTCGACGTTCGGATGGCTCTCGACGCTCGGGCGGCTCGCGTCAGGATCGGTCGTCGAGGTCGACGCCCGGCGGATCGTCCCATCGGTCGTCGTCGTCCGTCTCGCCGCCGTTGTCGGCTTCGGTTCCCGCCGGTCCGAGCGGCTCCTCGCCCCGGCGCGACTCGTGGACCGCGAACCCGGCTTCGCGCGCCTCGCTCCCGCCGGCGTAGGGGTCCTCGCTGGGGTCGTACGACTGCTCGCTGCGCTCGAAGAGGTACGCGAAGAAGCCGAACAGCGGAACCGCGAAGGAGATGAGCGCCCACTTCTTCCGTTCCATCCCGTGTTTCGGCGCGTCGACGTAGGCGTACGCCGCGAAACCGACGAGCCACGCGAGCGGGACACCGACGAGGATGACGACGACGATGGGGTCCATACCCTCGCTTCGGGCTCGTCGGCTTAAGGGCACGGGTGGATCTCGGGCGGCGTGCGGTCGCAGGCGGTTTCGGGCCGCCCGATCCGACGATTTAAAAGGATCTCCGCGGGTACGAGCCGGTAATGAGTCTCGTCGTTACCGACACCCTGGCAGACGAGCGCGTCGAGTTCACGGCCGACGGCGACGTCACCCTGTACGTCTGCGGCCTGACGGTGTCGGACGACCCCCACCTCGGGCACGCCCGCCTGTGGTTCCACGCTGACGTCCTCCACCGCTGGCTCGAGCACCTCGGTTACGGCGTGCGCCACGTCGAGAACGTCACCGACGTCAACGAGAAGATCGCGGCCCGCGTCGGCGAGCGCGACGAGTGGACCGCCGAGCGCGACGTGGCGGAGGCGTTCACCGCGACCACCTTCGACGCGATGCGCGGGCTGAACCTCCTGCGAGCGGAGGTGTACCCCCGCGTCACCGAGCACATCCCGGAGATCCGCGACCTCGTCGCGACCCTGATCGAGAGGGGGTACGCCTACGAGTCGAACGGCTCCGTCTACTTCGACGTCACGACCTTCGAGGAGTACGGGAAGCTCTCGAACCAGGACGTCGCGGAGCTGGAGGCGCAGGGCGAGCCGGACGAGCGCTCGGAGAAGCGCAACCCCGCCGACTTCGCGCTGTGGAAGGCCGGCGGCGTGAGCGAGACCGCGGCCCGCGAGCACGCGAAACACGACCACGGCGACGCGATTCCCGCGGGCGAGACGTGGGAGTCCCCGTGGAGCCAGGGGCGCCCGGGGTGGCACGTGGAGTGCTCGGCGATGTCGACGACGCACCTCGGTGACACCCTCGATATCCACATGGGGGGTCGCGACCTGGTCTTTCCCCACCACGAGAACGAGATCGCGCAGTCGGAGGCGGCGACCGGCGAGACGTTCGCGCGCCACTGGCTCCACGTCGGCCTGCTCGCGATGGAGGGCGAGAAGATGTCCTCGTCGATCGGCAACTTCTGGACCGTCCCCGACGCCTTGGAGGAGCTCGGCGTCAACGTGATCCGGACATTCTACGCCGGGGCCGCCTACCGCTCCGAGCAGGCGCTCACCGAAGAGACGATCGCGGAAGCCGAGGAGCGCTGGGAGCGCCTCTCCCGGACCTACGACCGCGCCGTCGCGGCGCTCGACTCCGTGGACGCCCGCGCGAAGGCGACCGACGACGACCTCCGCGAGGCGGTCGAGACCGCGCGCGAGGAGTTCGCGGCCGCGATGAACGACGACCTGAACCTCCGGGAGGCGACCGCCGCCCTGCTCGAACTCACGGACGTGGTGAACCGGCACGTGGATTCCGAGCCACCGAGCGACTACCGCGGGCTCCGTGAAGCAGTCGAGGCGTTCGAGGACCTGGGCGGCGACGTGCTCGGGCTCCAGTTCGGGTCGCCGACCGACGGCGACGTGGAGCTGGCCGACGAGCTGGTCGAGCTCGTGCTGGACGTGCGGGAGGTCGAACGGGAGGCCGGCAACTACGAGCGCGCCGACGAGCTCCGGGACGCGCTTCGCGACGTGGGCGTCGAGATCGAGGACGGCCCGGACGGGGCGACGTATCGGTTCGAGTAGCGCGGCAGGCAGAGAGCGCGGATCACTCGTTCCGCTCGTTTTCCAACTCCGCTTCCAGCTCGTTCACCCGCTGTTCGAGCTCGGCCACCCGCCGGCTGTCGTCTGATCCGTCGTCCCAGAAGAACGCCCCGACGAACAGCCCGGCGATGAGCCCGAAAAGCGCTCCGGGCGGTCCGAACAGGGCACCGATCAACAGCCCCATCAGGCCACTGACGACGAAGGATGCACCGCCCATGTCGACAGTTTACAAAAGAAAATTGATAAAATTTGTCCCCATATAGATCTGCCGTTCGTCTCGGAGAATCCTACTCTAACACGTGCTCGGTGTCGTACGACCCGAGCACGCGAACCCACCCGTTGTTTGCGATGGCCTCGACGTCCGCGACCGCCTTCGCCATGTGGTCCTCGTAGAGGCCGGCGTCGACGTCGAAGTGGAACAGGTAGTCGCCGAGGCGCTCGCCGCTCGGGCGCGACTCGATCCGCGAGAGGTTGAGGTTGCGGTCGGCGAACGCCTCCAGGAGTTCCAGCAGGAGCCCGGGGTAGTTCGCGTTGGGGTAGACGATCAGCGTGGTCTTGCCGCCGGCGTCGGACCGCGCGGACGCGGGCGCGACGACGAGGAACCGGGTCGCGTTGGAGGTGCGGTCCTGGATGTCCTCCGCGAGGATGGTGAGGTCGTCGCCGGCGTTGTCCGGGTGGCCGATCCCGGCGACCCGGGCGTCCTCGCGGGCGCGCTCGACCCCGCGGGCGGTGGAGGCGACCGCCTCGAGGCCGGCGTCCGGGTAGTGCTCCTCGAGCCAGTTCCGACACTGCGCGAGCGCCTGCGAGTGGCTGGCGACGAGCTCGAACTCGGACCCCTGCGCGAGGAGGGCGTGCCGGATCGGGGTGACTATCTCGCGGGTGACCGCCACGTCGTAGTCGGCCAGCGCGTCGAGGCTCTCCGTGACGGAGCCCTCGATGCTGTTCTCGATGGGGACGACCCCCCGCTCGAACTCGCCGGACGCGACCGCGTCGACGATGGCGGTGACGGACTCGCGGAACGACACCTCGGCGGCGACGGCCCGCGCCGCACGGTGCGAGTACGTGCCGGCGGGACCGAGCGTGACGGCGTTCATCGCCCCTACCTATCAGACGGCGTTAGAAAAGCGTGCGGGGTCTCACCCGTCCGCCTCGGCGGGGCCGTCGATCGGCGTCGCGTCGAGCGCCGCCTCGACGACCCGAACCGCGGTCGCGCCGTCGCGCCGCCCCACGAGGACGACGAGGGCGTCCCCGGCGACGCCAGCGGCCGCGACGTCGACGTCGACGGCGGCGAGTCGACGGAGAACGACCGCGAGCGCCCCGGCGTCGACCTCGCCGGTCGCGAGGACCGCCGTGTCGCCTCCCCCGGAGACGACCGCCGCGCCGCCGACGCGGAGGAGGGGGTCGGCGTCGCCCTCTCCCTCGACCACACCCACCCCGCTCCGCATCGACACGCTCGCCGCGCGCTCGGCGGTCGCGTACGCGGGGAGCTCCTCGCGGAACCGGCGGAGCGCGGTCGCGATCGCGTCGGTGTCGGCGTCGCCGTCGCCGCCGAGGCCGACCTCGTCGGCGAGCCACGCCGCGGCGGCGCTGTGGTTCAACACGCCCGCGCGGAGCGCGTCGAGGACGAACGGGCGGGCCCGTGCCGCCTCGCGGGTGTCTGCTGCCAGCGACATGATTGAGCCTGCGGCGCGGGTCGGCATGCCGGTTTCGGTCGGCGGCCGGAGGGTCGAGGGGCACCGAGCGGCTTCCCGCGAACTCGCACGTGCCGAAGCCCCTATGAGCGGCGCGCCCCGAACGCGGGTATGCAGTCGCTCGTCATCGTCGCACACGGCTCGCACCTCAATCCGGGTTCGAGCGCCCCGACGTACGACCACGCGGACACGATCCGCGCGACCGGCGCGTTCGACGAGGTGAAGACCGGCTTCTGGAAGGAGGAGCCGCACTTCCGAGAGGTGCTCCGCACCGTCGAGGGCGACGAGATATACGTCGTCCCGCTGTTCGTCTCGGAGGGGTACTTCACCGAGCAGGTGATCCCCCGCGAGCTCCGGCTCGCCGGCTGGGACGTCTCCGCGTGGGACTCAGACGGCCTCTCGGCCGATCAGGCCACGCTCGTCGCCGAGGACATCGGCCGGGAGGTCCACTACTGCGGGCCCGTGGGAACCCACCGCGCGATGACCGACGTGATCGTCCGGCGCGCGGAGTCCGTCACCGGCGACCCCGACGTGGGCGAGGGGTTCGGGCTGGCCGTCGTCGGTCACGGCACCGAGCGCAACGAGAACTCCGCGAAGGCGATCGAGTACCACGCCGACCGGATCCGCGAGCGCGACCGCTTCGACGAGGTGCGCGCGCTGTACATGGACGAGGACCCCGAGGTCGACGACCTCCCGGAGTTCTTCGAGAGCGACGACGTGGTGCTGGTGCCGCTGTTCATCGCCGACGGTTACCACACCCAGGAGGACATCCCGGAGGACGTCGGGCTCTGCGAGGACCACACCGAGGGGTACGACGTGCCGACCGAGGTGGGCGGCACTCGGATCTGGTACGCCGGCGCCGTGGGCACCGAGCCCCTGATGGCCGACGTCATCCTCGAACGCGCCGCCGACGCGGGCGCCGACCTCGGCGCCGCCCTCGACGACGTGCGCGAGACCACCCGCGTCGCCACGGGGGACTGACCGTGGCCGAACCCGCCGCCGATTCGACGGGCCCTGCAGCCGATCCCGACGTCCCCGAGATCGACCTTCCGAGCGACGCCTTCGACGCGGTGCTCGACGCGCTCGACGGCCGCGAGCCCGGCGAGCCGCTTCGGTTCGAGGGGTTCGTCGTCGCGCGCGACGACGAGGCGGACGAGTACCGCCTCGATCCCGCCGACGGCGACCGCCGAACCGGGCTGACGGAGGGCGAGCTCCACGGGGCGCTCGCCGAGCGCGCCGCCGCGGTAACGGACTGGTACGTCTTCGAGCGCGTCGTCGGCGAGTTCGGGCCCCGCCGGGCGTTCCTGCGCTGGCTGGAGGACGCCGACGGCGCGACGGTGGCAACTCGATACGCCGCGCTCGCGGAGGGGATAGAGCGCGCGTGGGGCGAGCTGAAGATCACGGCCACGGTCACCGACCGCGGCGAGCGCCGGTACGACGTGCGCCACGCCGACGACGCCGGCGTCCCGGTCGAGGCGCTCGACGCCTACGAGGACCCCCTTGACGCCCGCGACCTCGTGAAACTCGACGAGAGGGGGCGCTACCGCCCCCTCAAGACCGCGCCGTCGCTCGCGAGCGGCTGGGTCTTCCCCGACCTCGGTCCGCGGGACGCCTACGAGGCGGTCGAGACGGTCTACCCCGCGACGGTCGCCAACTGGCATCGCGAGCGGGAGGGCGCGCTCGACGTGACCCACTGGCGCGAGACGATGGAGCGGCAGTCCGGCATCTACGGCGTGATCAAGACGTGGGACCGCGGCGAGGGTCACGAGCACGTCAACTGGGTGGCGGAGGCGTGCTGCGACGACTCGCAGTGCCTGAAGCGCCGCGAGTGGGAGTACGACGGCGACACCGACCTCGACGTCGACGGCGGCGACGGGGTCTTCCCCTGTCGCGAGCCCTGCTCAGTCGTCGTCTCGGCCGCCCGCAAGTGGACCCGCTTGGAGAGCGAGCGCCCCCGGACCTACGAGTTCGACCTGACCCCGAGCGAGAAGGAGCAGGTGGAGGCGATCATCGACGCGGTCGCCGACGGCCGGATCGACGAGATCCGCGAGGCCGACACGAAGGAGGGCGCGAACCGCTACCGCGCGCGGTTCCTCCGAGCCAAGCTGTTCGACGAGGAGGGGAACCTCGCGGGCGTGCCAACCGAGTCGGGCGACGAGGAGTAGGGCGCGCGGTGGGGGTTTGCGATGAGAACCGACACCGACGTGGCCTGTTCAGATCGATCCCTCTCTTCGGTACCTCCGCGACAACTCCTCACTGTCGTCCGTGTCAGCGATGACCACATTCACGATTGCTCCGATCATGAGTATGATAGCACCAATATAGAAGCTCGTAAGGATGATGATGATTCCACTGAGAACGCCATAGAGCGCATATCGAGTGGCATTCGCGGCGTAGAAGCTGACGATCGTCAGTAATATCGTCCACCCGACTGCGGCCGTCAGCGCACCCGGGAGCGCGTCTGAAAGTGAAGTCACCACTCGCGACGGAAAGTAATAGAGCGGAAGGAACGCGACCGTCAGCGTGCAAAATTGAACGAAAGGCTTGCTGTAGGAGAGCACTCGACCGACCGGTAGGAGAGCAAAGAGCACGTTGGTGAGGATAACCGCGACGATGACCAGGGCGAAGGAACCGATAATGCTACTCGTATCGTGAAGTCGGGTCCGAAGTGACTCTCGGGGGATATTCTCGACCCGATTAACGACGGTCTGAAATCCGATCACGATGTTTGCCCCGCTCCAAACGAGTATCCCGACCGCGAGCAACGCCGCCCAAACCCGTCCCGAGGCGGTAACCAGTGCGTCGGAGAGCAGCTGCTGGGCACCGGGCGTGAGGAAATCGGGCGTGGTCGTTCGTATCTGTCTGACGAGTCGGTCGCTGAGGACGGCTACCGCCAATATCAGAACCGGAATTTGGGAGACGAAGGCGTAATACGCGAGTGCGGCCGCCGGATACTTGATGTCGTGTTCCCCGGCCGTCTGACCCACAGTCAACGCGAATTCGACGGCGCGACTCAGGCCTCTCATACCACAGCTACGTGAATACAGGCAAAAAGTGCTGTCTCGCTCGCCGTTCAACCGCTATCGACGCGGATGCCGCGAGCGTACGCGTCATCCCCGCGCATCCGCGCATCCCCGCGCATTCCAGCGCGTGCGGGCGATCTCAACATCATCGCGAAACCTTTAGACGGGGGAGCGGCCTATCTCGGGGCAATGAGTCGCGGCCCCGAACTGATAATCACGGAGAAGGACAACGCGGCGCGCCGCATCGCCGACATCCTGAGCGGCGAGTCCGCGACGACGGAGCGGCGGAACGACGTCAACGTGTACAAGTGGGGCGGCAAGCGCTGTATCGGCCTCTCGGGCCACGTCGTCGGCGTCGACTTCCCGGCGGAGTACAACGACTGGCGCGACGTCGAGCCGGTGGAGCTCATCGACGCCCCGGTCACCAAACAGCCCACCCAGGAGGGGATCGTCGCGGCCCTGCGGACGCTCGCGCGCAACGCCTCCCGGGTCGTCATCGCGACCGACTACGACCGCGAGGGCGAGCTGATCGGCAAGGAGGCGTACGAGCTGGTCCGCGAGGTGAACGAGGACGCCCCGATCGACCGCGTCCGGTTCTCCTCGATCACCGACAACGAGGTGCGGGAGGCGTTCGCGAACCCCGACGAGCTCGACTTCGATCTGGCGGCCGCCGGCGAGGCCCGCCAGGTGATCGACCTCACGTGGGGTGCGGCGCTCACCCGCTTCCTCTCCCTGTCGGCCCGCCAGCTCGGCGACGACTTCATCTCCGTCGGCCGGGTGCAGGGGCCGACCCTCAAGCTGATCGTCGACCGCGAGCGCGAGATCCAGGCGTTCGACCCCGAGGCGTACTGGGAGCTGTACGGGAGCCTGACGAAGTCGGGCGGCGACCCCTTCGAGGCGCGCTACTTCTACCTGAACGACGAGGGCAACGAGGCCGAACGCGTCTGGGACGGCGACGTCGCCGAGGTGCTCACGGAGGCACTTGCGGCGGCCGACGAGGCCGTCGTCGACGACGTGCGCCGCCGCACCCGCACCGACGAGCCGCCGACCCCGTTCAACACCACGGCGTTCATCCGCGCGGCGGGCTCGCTCGGCTACTCCGCACAGCGCGCCATGTCGCTCGCGGAGGACCTGTACACCGCCGGCTACGTCACCTACCCCCGGACGGACAACACGGTGTACCCCGCCGACCTCGACCCGCGCGAGCTGATCGAGGAGCTGTCGGCCGCCTCGACGTTCGGGAGCGACGCGAAGCGCCTGCTGGACACGGACCGCGACATCGAGCCGACCGAGGGCGACGAGGAGACGACCGACCACCCGCCGATCCACCCGACCGGCGAGCTTCCCGCGGCCTCGGACCTCTCGGACGACGAGTGGGAGGTGTACGAGCTGATCGTCCGGCGCTTCCTCGCCACCTGCGCCGAGCCCGCGACGTGGGAGCGGCTCCGCGTCGTCGCGCTCGCGAACGGGGAGGCGACCGCGGTCGCCGAGCGCGCGGACGGCCTCGCGGCCCTGCGCGACCCGGAGGAGGCCGACGGTCCCGGAGACCTCGCCGCCGACGGCGGGCTCCGGCTGAAGGCGAACGGGAAGCGCCTGCTGGAGGCCGGCTACCACGACGTCTACCCGTACCGCTCCAGCGACGAGCGGATCGTCCCGGACGTCGAGGTGGGCGAGACGCTCGCGCTCGACGACCGGCGGACCGAGGCGAAGGAGACGCAGCCGCCCCGCCGCTACGGCCAGTCCCGGCTCATCGAGGAGATGGAGAAGCGCGGCGTCGGCACGAAGGCGACCCGCCACCGCACCCTCGAGAAGCTGTACGACCGCAACTACATCGAGAGCGACCCGCCGCGGCCGACCCGGCTCGCGGAGGCGGTCGTCGAGGCCGCCGAAGAGTTCGCGGAACACATCGTCAGCGAGGAGATGACCGCCCAGCTGGAGCGGGACATGCAGGCGATCGCGGCCGGCGAGAAGGGGTACGACGAGGTGACCGAGGCGTCACGCGAGCTGCTCGACCGCGTGTTCGAGGACCTCACCGAATCGCGCGAGGCGGTCGGCGACCACCTCCAGAAGTCGCTGAAGGCGGACAAGACGCTCGGCCCCTGCCCCGAGTGCGGCGCGGACCTCCTCGTCCGGAAGTCCCGACAGGGCTCGTACTTCGTCGGCTGCGACGGCTACCCCGACTGCGAGCACACCCTCCCGCTCCCCTCCACGGGGAAGCCGCTCATCCTCGACGAGACCTGCGAGGAGCACGACCTCCGGCACGTGAAGATGCTCGCGGGCCGGAAGACGTTCGTCCACGGCTGCCCGCAGTGCAAGGCCGACGAGGCCGACGACCAGGAGGACGAGGTGATCGGTAGCTGTCCCGAGTGCGGGGAGGGCGCGGCTTCGCCGCGCGACGGAGGCGGTGAAACCGCCGACGACGGGGGCGAGCTGGCCATCAAACGGCTCCGCTCCGGCTCCCGGCTCGTCGGCTGTACGCGCTACCCCGACTGCGACTACTCGCTGCCGCTCCCCCGTCGCGGCGAGATCGAGGTCACCGACGAGACCTGCGAGGAGCACGGCCTCCCGCACCTCCGGGTCCACTCCGGCGACGAGCCGTGGGAGCTCGGCTGTCCGATCTGCAACTACCGGGAGTTCACCGCCCGGCAGGAGGGCTCCGAGCTCCAGACGGTCGAGGGGATCGGCGAGAAGACCGCCGCGAAGCTACAGGACGCCGGCGTCGACGGCGTCGACGACCTCAAGTCCGCGGACCCGGACGCCCTCGCCGCCGACGTCGACGGCGTCGGGGCCGACACCGTCCGAGACTGGCAGGCGAAGGCGGACTGAGGGCATTCCCGACGTCTCCCGATCTGCCGACCCACAGACACATTACCGTGGGACGAATCACTCTGTTCACGTATGGATCGCGACCGCGGCGAGGGCCGGGACGGTAACGGTGGTCCCGCGACCGGAACCGAGGACGGCTCGGTCGAGGAGACGCCGCAGAGCGCGGCGGCGGGCGACGCGGTCCCGCGCGTCCTCCACTCGTTCGTCGACGCGATTCCGACGCCGACGCTCGCGTGCGACCCGGAGACGCACGCGATCCGCGCGGCCAACGCTCCGGCGGCCGACCTCCTCGGCCGCGACCGCGGTACGCTGACCCTGATGGGGCTCTCCGACCTCGGCGAGGGAGTGGCGACGGTCGACGGCGATCCGATCGACGCGGCCGGCGGCGGCGACCCGATCGACGCGGCCGTCGACGCCGCGAGCGACGCCGACGGCGTCGCCCGCGTCGAGTGGAGCGTCGGGGCCGCCCCGAGGCGCCGGCTCGAGCTCGCGTGTCACGAGACGACGATCGCCGAGCGAACGTGGCTGATCGCCGGACTGACCGACGTCACCGATCGGGTCACCGCCGAGGAGGGGTTGCGGTCGCAGCTGCGCGTCGTCGACGCTATCGCCGCGACGATCCCCGCCGCGCTGTTTCAGTGCACCGCCGGCGGGACGCTCTCCCGCTGGAACGACCGACTGACCGCGGACACCGGATACGGCGACGAGGAGCTGTCCGAGACCGCCCTGACGTCGCTGTTCGACGAGGAGAGCCGCGACGCCGTCGCCGAGACGCTCCGCTCCGTCTACCGGCGCGGAACGGGCGCCGAGTGCGAGGCGACGCTGCTCACCCGCTCGGGCGAGCGCGTCCCGTACCGGCTCTCGCTCGGCCCGGTCACCGACGGCGACGAGGTCGTCGGCGCGGTCGGGGTCGGCGAGGACGTCACCGACGCGTCGCTCCGCGAGGAGCGGCTCGCCGTGTTGACTCGGGTGCTCCGCCACAACTTCCGGAACGACCTCAACGTCGTCACCGGGTTCACGGAACGGGCGGCCGCCGAGGTCGAGGACCCGGCGGTCGTCGCCGAGCTGGAGCGCGTCGTCGACACCGCCGAGCGGCTGCTGCGCGTCGGCGAGACCTCGCGCCGGGTCGAGCGGCTGCTCGCCGATCGGCCGACGCCCCGACCCACGGACCTCGCGGGCGCGGTCGGGGAGGCCCTCGCGTCGCTTCCGCCGGAGCTCCGCGAGCGCGCCGACGTCGAGGTCGACGTCCCCGACGGGATCACGGTGTCGGCGATCGGCTACCTCGCCGAGGCGATCGCGGAGCTCGTCGACAACGCGATCCGCCACAACGACGCGGATCGCCCCGCCGTGAGCGTCACGGCCGCCGAGCTCCCGAGCGAGTCGTGGACCTCGCTGGTGATCGCCGACGACGGCCAGGGGATTCCGCCGGCAGAGCGCGCCGTGCTCACCGGCGAGGAGACGCCGCTGGAGCACGCCAGCGGGCTCGGGCTCTGGTACGTCAACTGGATCGTCACCGCCGCCGGCGGCGGCTTCGACATCGGCGAGAGCAAGGCCGGCGGCACGCGGATCGAGATCGAGCTCCGCACGGCGGACGGGGAGTGACGGCCGGGCCGTCTCGGACCCTCGATCCGGTCACTCGACGAGCCGGACCTCGTCGCCGACGGCGACACCGTCGGCGGCGCCCGCGGGCAGTTCGACGACGGTGTCGGCCTCGGCCCGTCCCAGTCCGACGAACGGGGCGAGCCGCTTCCGCTCCGTCACCTCGCCGTCGACGAGCCACAGCGCGTCGATCGCGAACGGGACGAACAGCATGTGGAGCCACTGCGTGTCCGTCTCGTCGAACGGGAACACGAGCGCGTAGCCGTCGGGCACCGAGCGCCGGAACATCAGGCCCCGTCCCTGCTCGAGCGTCGACCGGGCGACGTCGACGTCGCCGGCGAGGAGCCGTCGCTCTCGATCGCCGGACGAGGCCGGGCGGTGGACGAGTCGCACGCTGGCCACGTGGGGTCCGTCGGATAAATAGGCTCGCGATCGGGGCCGCGGTCGGGAGTCGCCGTCGGGTCAGCTCGCCTTCCCGTACGTCTCCTCGAGGTACGCGACGATGTCGTCGCTCTCGGACATCCCCTCGACTCCGTTGGCCTCGTCGACGAGGACGGGCACGCCGGTCTGCCCGCTGACCTCCTCGACCTCGGTGCGCTCGCCGTGCGAGCGCGGCACCATCACCGAGTCGTACTCGATATCGAGCTCCTCCAGCTTCGTCTTCACCTTCGCGCAGTACGGGCAGCCCTCCAGTTCGTAGAGCGTCAGGTCTGTCATCACCCCGACTAGGGCGTAGACGCGTAAAGAAGTACGGTGGACGGTGCGCGCCCCGCGCACGGGCGGCGCCTCGGTCTACAGTACAGCTACAGAATGACGCCGCGCGTCTGCAGCACGTAGTAGGCCGCGAGCAGCGCCGCGATGACGTACTGACCGACCGAGACCTCGTCGTACTCGCCGACCGCGACCTTGATGAGCGGGTAGGCGATGATACCGGCGGCAAGCCCGTCGGCGATGGAGTAGGCGAACGGCATCACGGTGACGGTGAGCCCCGCGGAGACCGCCCACGCGGGGTCGTTCCAGTCGACCTCGACGAGCCCCTGCAGCATCATCACGCCGACGACGATGAGCGCGATGAAGGAGGCGTACTCCGGGATCGCGGCGACGACCGGGATCACCACGAGCGAGGCGACGAAGAGCAGCGCGACGACCAGCGCCGTCAGCCCCGTGCGACCGCCCTCCTCGACCCCCGTGGCCGACTCGATGTACGTGGTCACGGTGGAGGTGCCCAGCACCGCGCCGGCGGTCGTCCCCACCGCGTCGGCCATCAGCGGCCTGTCCATGTCGGGGAGGTCGCCGTCCTCGTCGAGGAAGTCGCCGAACTGCGAGACGCCGATGAGCGTCCCGGCCGTGTCGAAGAAGTCGACGAAGAAGAACGTGAACACGACCAGGACGAACGTGAGCGGGTCGATCTGTCCGATCCCGTCGACGAACGCGCCCGCGAGCGGCGAGATGTCGTACTGTGCGCTCGGGAGCGTCTCCGGGGTGATCGCGCCGCGCTCGAAGACGCCGGCGAGCGTGAGCCCCCAGCCGACGAGGGAGGTCGCCACGATCCCGATCACGATCGAGCCCGTGATCCCGCGCGCCCAGAGCCCGAAGGTGAACGCGAGCCCGAGCAGTCCCAGGATCGCCCAGGGGTTCCCGAAGATCCCGCCGAGCGTGACCAGCGTCGCGTCGTCGGGGACGACGAGCTGGAGCTCCTGGAAGCCGATGAACAGCAGGAACAGCCCGATACCGGCCCCGACTGAGCGCTTCACCGGCTCGGGGAACAGCTGGATGACGTACTCGCGGGCGCCGACGGCGGTGAGCAGCATGAACAGGACCCCTTCGACGAACACCGCCGCGAGCGCCGTCTGCCACGGGACCCCGAGCCCCAACACGACCGTGTACGCGAAGAAGGCGTTGAGCCCGAGCCCCGGTGCCAGCCCGAACGGTCGGTTCGCGTAGAGGGCCATCACCAGCGTCGCGAGCGCCGCCGAGAGGATCGTCGCGATGGCGATCATCTGGAACACCTCGCCCTGTCCGTACCCCTCTATCTGGATCGCCTCCGCGAGGATCGCGGGGTTCACGACGATGATGTACGACATCGCGAGGAAGGTGGTGAGCCCCGCGATCAGTTCCGTACGGACGTCGGAGTCGTGCGCCTCCACGTCGAACCGGGCGGCCAGCGTGTCTGTAAGCCCCATTGAACAGGTGTGGATACCTCAGGATCGGGTGATAAGCATTGCTGAACGAATGCGCGCGATATACAGGAACGTGTGTATTTACACCGGCCCAGCGGTCAATCCGCCGAGGAAAATGCGCGAACGTGTCTACACTCGGTACGGACGCGCCTACTCGAACGTCGTCAGCGCGCCGACCGGCGCGTCCGTGATCGCTCGCGCGCGCTCCATCCCCTCGTCGCCGACGGCGATGAGCGTGAACACGCCGGTGATGTCGGCGTCGGCCTGCAGGGCGATGTCCAAGAGGAGCTCCTGGGTCTCGCCGGACCGGATCAGGTCGTCGACGACGAGGACCGTGTCGCCGGCGTCGATCGCGCTGGCGGGGAGGTAGTAGGTGAGCTCGATCCCGGAGGCGAGCCGCTGGCGCGACTCGATGAACTCCTCGACGGCCGTCTCCTTCGACTTCTTGGCGTACGCGACCCGGGCGTCGAAGAAGGACGCCATCGCCGCGCCGAGGGTGATCCCGTCGGTGGCGGCGGTGAGGACGACGTCCGGCGACTCGAACCCGAACGTCTCGGCGGCGACGGGCGCCACCAGGTCGAGGAACGACTGGTCGAAGACGACGCCGGAGTTGTCGACGTACCCCTCGTCGTCGAACTCGACGCGGGCGACCAGCTCGTCGGCGAGCGCGTCGCGCCCGACCGCCTCGACGACCTCGCTCGCGCGGTCGACCCCGGGGAGGACGTGCCCGTTCACGTACCGGTTCAGGTCGCCCGCGGGAAGCCCCGTCACGTCCGACAGCTCCTCGTACGTTCGCGTCTGCTTCAACATTCGCAACACGGCGACCGCCTGCAGCTGGAGGGCCGCCTTCTCTGCTCGGTTCATGACGATGATCGTGATCGCACAATTATGAACATGTCGAAGTGTTTCTCTGATCGGATACACATGAGTGTGCGTCACACGGTCGCGAGCGACGAGTCGGGTCGAGTCGGCGGCGATCCGGATCGAGCCGGCGGCGCTCGCGTCCGTCTCACGCCCCGTCGAAGAAGACGTCGGGATCGGTCACCTCGAACTCGACGACGTCCCGGTCGTCGAGCGGTCGGAGCCGAAGCGTGAGCGTCCCGCGCTCGCCTGCCGCGGTCCGGAGCGCGTCGAACTCGGCGGCGCCGAGGTACGTCGGCACGCAGACGGCGACCGACGCGTCCCCGTCCTCCGCGACGACGAGCCGATACTCGACTCCGTCCGCCGCGGCGGCGTACACCCTGACGGCGTCGACCGCGGCGCCGTCGACGGTCTCGTTCGCCTCGTCGAACTCGGACCCCGGCAGCAGCGCGTCGATCCGCGCCGCGTCGGCGACCGGGTTCACGTCGCCGGGGTGGACGGCGATCGCGGTCCAGCCCCGCTCGCGGTACTCCGCCGCCGTCGCGTCGCTGTCGGCGACCACGTCGCCCCAGCGCTCGCCCGGATCGATCCGTCGCATGTCCGGGTGAACCCGGTCGCCTCGTAAATACTTGTCCAGACGCCGTGACAGGAGATCGTGAGACTCGACGGTCAACAACGGTGCCCCTGTCGGTAAGTTCATAACCTTCCCCCCTCTGTCGTAGTCTATGTGTCCTGATAACGGTGATCAGATCGACAGGCGGAGCGTGCTCACGTACGCCGGAACCGCGGCCGCGATCGGTCTCGCTGGCTGTTCCGGAAACGGCGGGGACGGCGGAGACGGCGACGACGGCGGAGACGGCGACGACGGCTCTGACGGTGACGACGGCTCCGACGGTTCCGACGGCGGCGACGACGCCTTCGAGATCGGCGTCACCATGGGGCAGATGGACTCCGGGCTCGACCCGCAGGACCACGCGGAGACGAACACGGAGATCATCGTCGGGCAGGTGTACGAGGGACTCCTCGACCGCGACAAGGAGGGCGGCATCATCGAGGGGCTCGCCACCGACTGGGAGCGCACCGAGGACGGCAACGTCCGGTTCGTGCTCAGAGAGGACGTCACCTTCCACAACGGCGACGACCTGACGGCCGATGACGTGGCGTACAGCATCCGGCGGATCGTCGACGAGGACGTCGGGATCGCCAGCCCGCAGTCGAACGACCTCGGCAACATCGACGAGGTCACGCCCGAAGACGGCGAGGTCGTCGTCGACTTCACCTCGTTCAACCCGATCGCGTTCCAGCTGTTCGCGACGAACGGGCCGATCATGCAGCAGTCGTGGGTCGAGGAGAACGACAGCGACTACATCAACCGGAACACCAACGGCACCGGTCCGTTCGTCGTCACGGAGTACGACTCGGGTAACCGGGTCGTCTACGAGCCCTACGACGACTACTGGGGCGACGACAACCCCGTCGACGAGCTCACGATGGAGGCTTCGAGCGAGTCGAGCACGCGGGTCAACCGCCTGCTCGCGGAGGAGACGGACATCGTGACGAACGTGCCGCCACAGGAGGTCTCCCGCGTCGAGGACTCCGACGTCGCCGGGATCAACTCCGTCCCGAGCGCCCGGATCATCTTCCTGCAGATGCGCTACGACGTCGAGCCGTTCTCCAGCCGGGAGTTCCGACAGGCGATGAACCACGCCGTCGACGTCGAGAGCATCATCGAGAACGTCCTCAACGGGTTCGGCACGATCACCGCCCAGCCGACCCTCGAAGAGCACGTCGGGTACAACTCCGACATCGAGCCGTACGAGTACGACCCCGAGGAGGCCGAGCGGCTGGTCGAGGAGTCCGGCCACGCCGACGTCGAGATCACCCTGGAGACGCCGATCGGGCGCTACCTCGGCGACGTCGAGATCGCGCAGGCGGCGGCGGACCAGATCGACTCCCTGTCGAACGTCTCCTGTGAGCTGGAACAGCGTGAGTTCTCCTCGCTCGTCCAGGACATCACGACCGGGGACATCGAGGACAAGCCGCACTTCAACCTGCTCGGGTGGGGGAACGGCGAGTTCGACGGGAGCCAGACGCTCACCCCGCTGCTCTCCTCGGACGGCGCGCTCACCGTCCTCGAAAACGAGGAACTCGACGAGCTCCTCGCCGACGCGGAGGCCGCCGAGGACCCCGACGAGCGCGTCGAGATCCTCCAGGAGGCGAACCAGCTGGCCCACGACCTCGCCCCGTGGGTGTTCCTCCACCAGCAGTTCAGCGTGTACGGCGTCTCGAGCGACATCTCGTGGGAGCCGCGGAGCGACGAGTTCATCGACCCCGACACGGCCACGAGAGAGTAAGCCGAGACGACCGCCACACACCAATAAATGTCATTCGGTAGATTCGTACTCAAGCGGAGCCTCCAGGGAGTCGGCGTCGTCTGGGGTGTCGTCACCGTCGTGTTCGCGCTCCGGTTCGTCACCCCCGGGAGCGCGATCAACGCGGTCGCACCCCTCGACGCGAGCCCGGAGACCAGAGCGGCGATCGCGGCCGAGCTCGGGCTCGACCAGCCGCTGTACGTCCAGTACGTCCAGTACCTCTTCGAGCTGTTGCGCGGCGACATGGGGTACTCGTACATCCGCGGGCAGGAGGTGGCCGGCCTCGTGTTCGCCCGGCTCCCGGCGACCGTGGAGCTGGCGCTCGCGGCGAGCGTCGTGGCGATCGCGCTGTCGATCCCGCTCGGCGTGTTGAGCGCGACCCGCCGCAACCAGCCCGTCGACTACGGCGCGACCCTGTTCTCGCTCGGCGGGATCAGCACGCCGAACTTCTGGCTCGGAATCATGCTCATCCTGGTGTTCGCGGTGGAGTTCGACGTGTTCAACACCAGCGGCCGCGGCGTCGACGCCGGCGACGTGGCGCTGTCGCTCGTCGGCTCCGAGCCCTTCCTCGGGACGCTGCTCGCGTGGCTCGCGTACATCACGCTCCCCGCCATCGCCCTGGGGACGTACTTCATGGCGCTCATCACGCGGCTGACTCGCTCGGGGATGCTCGACGAGCTCGGTAAGGGGTACGTGCAGGCCGCCCGCGCCAAGGGGCTCCCGCAGACGCTCGTCCGGTACAAACACGCGCTCAGGAACACGCTCATCCCGGTGATCACGGTGCTCGGCCTCCAGCTCGGGACGCTGATCGGCGGAGCGGTGATCACCGAGGCGGTGTTCTCGTGGCCGGGACTCGGCACGCTCGTCATCGACAGCATCAACCGCCGTGACTGGGCCGTGCTCCAGGGCAGTCTCATCGTCATCGGTACCAGCTTCGTGGTCGTGAACGTCCTCGTCGACGCGGTGTACGCGTACCTCGACCCCCAAGTGGTGAACGAGTGATGGTTTCTACACGTGTCATTCGCAATCTCAAGTCGGAGTTCAGGAACAGCGCGCTCGCGAAGATCGGGCTGGTGCTCGTGGTCGGCGTGCTGCTGACCGCGACGTTCGCGCCCTTCATCGCGCCACACGACCCGACCGAGCAGGGGCTCGACGAGAGCGAGCTTCCCCCCCTCGGGTTCACGGAAACCAGCGAGCGGACCACCTCGGAGATGGTCGACGGCGAGATCGAGACCGTGACGGAGACGGTCGAGATCTCCGCCGACGCGGCGCATCCGCTCGGCACCGACAGCCTCGGGCGAGACATGTTCTCGCGGATCGTCTACGGCGCCCGGACGTCGCTCGTCGTCGGCGTGCTCGGGACGCTCCTGGCCGGCGTCGTCGGGGTTCCGGTCGGGCTGTTCGCCGGGTACCACGGCGGCCGGGTCGACGACGCTCTCATGCGCGTCGCGGACGTCAGCCTCGCGTTCCCGTCGCTCGTGTTGGCGGTCGCGCTGATCGGGCTGTGGGGGCGCGCCGCGATCGACGTTCCCGACCCCTTCGTCGCCCTCGGCCTCGCGCCGGGGATGCCGGAGAGCTTCGTGTTACCGATAACCGTGGTGATCGTCGTCGGGCTGGTGAACTGGGTGTGGTTCGCGCGCGTCGCCCGCGGGGAGGCGCTCTCCCTGCGCGGTCAGGAGTACGTGAAGGCGTCGCGGGCGCTCGGCGCCGGCGACACCTCGATCATCTGGCACCACGTCCTCCCGAACGCGATCACGCCCATCATCGTCCTCGCGACGGTGCAGGTGGCGGCGATCATCCTGCTGGAGAGCTCGCTGTCGTTCCTCGGCTTCTCCGGGACGACGCTCTCGTGGGGCTTCGACATCGCGCAGGGACGCGACTACGTCTCCTCGGGGCAGTGGTGGATCTCGTCGCTCCCCGGGTTCGCGATCATGCTCTCGGTGATCGGCATCAACCTGCTCGGCGACTGGCTGCGCGACTCGCTCGATCCGGGCATCGAGGGTGAAGGGGGTGCGGCATGAGCCAGCGCCTCCGCGCCGACACCGCGCTCACGGCAGACGACGTGCTCTCCGTCTCGAACCTCTCGACCCGGTTCTTCACCGAGGAGGGACAGATCAACGCGGTCGAGTCCGTCTCCTTCGACCTCCGGGACAACGAGATCCTAGGGATCGTCGGCGAGTCGGGCTCCGGCAAGTCGGTGACCGCGCTGTCGCTCATCGACCTCGTCGAGTCGCCCGGTCGGGTCACCGACGGCGAGGTCTGGTACCGGAACCCCGACCTCGCCGAGGAGTTCCGGTCGAACGACTTGGTGGCCGTCGACGGCGACCACGTCGACCTCCGGACCGTCCCGCCGCGGGTCCGCCGTTCGCTGCGGGGCCCGTCGTTCAGCACCATCTTCCAGGACCCGATGAGCAGCTTCAACCCCTCGATCACCGTGGGCGAGCAGATCGCCGAGGCGGTCGAGGTCCAGCGGCGCGCGCGGGCGAACCCGCGCTCGACGCGCTCGCGGACGCAGGGGTACGGGCTCGGTCAGTTCCTCCTCGACGGGATCCTCCCCGGTCGCGGGTACACGAGCGAGGCGAGCACCGAGCGGGCGATCGAGCTGCTCGAACAGGTCGGGATCCCGGACCCCGAAGAGCGGGTCGACGAGTACCCCGGACAGTTCTCCGGCGGCATGCTCCAGCGCGCGATGATCGCGCAGGCGCTGGCCGGCGAGCCCGACGTGCTGATCGCCGACGAGCCGACGACCGCGCTCGACGTCACCATCCAGGCGCAGATCCTCAACCTCCTGCGGGAGATCCAGGCGGAACGCGGGATGAGCATCGTCCTCATCACGCACGACCTCGGCGTCATCGCGGAGATGTGCGACCGCGTGTGCGTGATGTACGCCGGCGAGGTCGTCGAGCGCGGGACGCTCGACGCGGTGTTCGACGATCCCGTCCACCCGTACACCGAGGGGCTGTTGGGCTCGGTCCCGGACCTGGAGAACCCGCGCCCGAGGCTCCAGCCGATCGCGGGGAACGTCCCCGGACTGGTCGACGCCGAGATGGACGACCGGTGTTACTTCGCGGACCGGTGTCCGAAGGCGATGGAATCGTGTCTGGAGAAGCCGCCCGAGGTCGCCGTGGACGCAGACCCCGAACACGGGGCGAAGTGCGTCCTGGCGGAGCGCCCCTACGATCCGGCCGAGGCGCTTCCGGACGACTACTTCGGGGGTGACGCCGAATGAACGGCGACGACGGCGTCGACGCGGGCGCCGACCCCCTCCTCTCCGTCGAGGGGCTCAAGAAGTACTACGCCGACGACCAGTCGGTCCTCGACCGACTGCTGGGCGAGGAGTCGGAGAGCGTGAAGGCGGTCGACGGCGTCTCCTTCGAGGTCGCCGAGGGCGAGACACTCGGGATCGTCGGCGAGTCCGGCTGCGGGAAGTCGACCACCGGCGAGACGGTGCTCCGGCTGCGCGAGGCCACCGAGGGGTGGATCACCTTCGACGGAGCGGACGTCCTCGCGATGGACGACGCCGAGCTGACGGCGTTCCGGCGGCGCGCGCAGATCGTGTTTCAGGACCCGTTCTCCAGTCTCGACCCGCGCATGACCGCCGGCGACATCATCACCGAGGGGCTCCGGATCCACGACGTCGCGGACCGGGCCGAGCGGCGCGAGACCGCCCGCGACCTGCTCGAACGCGTGGGGCTGTCGGCCGACCAGATCGACCGGTACCCCCACGAGTTCTCCGGCGGACAGCGCCAGCGCATCGGGATAGCTCGGGCGCTCGCGGTCGACCCCGAGTTCATCGTGCTCGACGAGCCGGTGTCGGCGCTCGACGTGAGCGTCCAGGCGCAGATCCTCAACCTGCTCGACGACCTCCAGGAGGAGTTCGGGCTCACCTACCTCTTCATCGCGCACAACCTCGGCGTCGTGCGGCACATCTGCGACCGCGTCGCCGTCATGTACCTCGGCGAGATCGTCGAGGTCGGCCCCGTCGAGGAGATCTTCGCGAACCCGGCGCACCCGTACACGCGGGCGCTGCTGTCGAGCGTCCCGCGCGTGACGACCGAAGGCCGGGAGGGGGAGTTCGCGACGCTCCGCGGGGACGTGCCGTCGCCCCGGAACCCCCCCGCGGGCTGTCGGTTCCACACGCGGTGTCCGGAGGCGCGGACGGCCTGCCGCGAGTCGGCGCCGCCGGCGTACGACGTCGGCGACGGCCGGTCCGCGGCGTGTTTCCGCGCCGACGAGGACCACCGGTACTGGGAGAGCGAGCCGATCGCAGAGAACGCTCGCACGGCGGCGGACGGCGCCGACGACTAGGGCCGTCACCGCTGAACTCCCCACGCTGTCGCGGACCGTAGACGATGGAAATCGCCCACAGTCGACCGACGGTCGGCCAACTAGGCCATCCCGTTCACTCCAAGAACCGCGACTGGACGTCTCCGGAGGGCATCATGCACTGATCTTTCTTGCCGAACCACCGGTATCGGTGGTCGGCGACGAAGTCGTAGATCCGGTCGCGGATCGACCGGGGAACGTACCGGAACGGCGAGAGGAGCCGGTAGAAGCCGCCCAGCCCCGTCGCGATCTGGATGATCGCTGACGACTTCACGTAGCTCTCGCCGTCCTCGATCAGGACGACCGACTCGAGCTCGTCGCTCGGCAGGTCGTGTTCGGCCAGCAGCTCTTTCCCGACGTCGGACTGGAGGGAGGCGAAGCGGTACTTCTCCTCGGTGTCGCGGGGGAGGACGAACTGCACGAACCCGCTACAGAGATTGCAGACGCCGTCGAAGAGGATAACCGGGCCGTCGTCCGAGATCTCCGTGGACATCGCTTGTCGGGCGTACGGACCCGCCTCAGTTCACGGTTCCGGTCGAAGCGATCTCGGGCCTCGGCCGCCCCGGTCGACGGTCACCCGACGACGGTCAAACGAACGTCTCAGTGTACACGAAGTTTATGCCGACTGAGAATTGAATGCCGCCGAACGGCACCTCACGACATCATGGCTCAAGGCTCCTCCACCAATCACGCACGGACGCACGTTTCGGACGCTCTCGACCGCCTTTCTGCCGCGTTCGCCGCGCGGGTCGCGGTCGACCTGCGGGCGCTGGCGGCCTTCCGCATCGGGCTCGGGGCGCTGTTGCTCGCCGACCTCGCGCGGCGCTCGCGCTCGCTGACCGCCTTCTACACCGACGACGGCGTGCTCCCGCGTCAGGCGTTCTTCTCGGACTATTCGACGAGCCACTCGCTGCACGCGCTCGCCGGCGAGCCGTGGGCGGTGGCGCTGCTGTTCGCCGTCGCGGGCGCGTTCGCCCTCGCGCTGCTCGTCGGGTATCGAACGCGACTCGTGGCGCTCGTCTCGTGGCTGCTGCTGCTCTCGCTGCACGCCCGAAACCCGCTCGTGTTGAACGCGGGCGATGACCTGCTGCGCATGCTCCTCTTCTGGAGCCTCTTCCTGCCGATCGGCGCGCGCTGGTCGGTCGACGCCGTCAGACGGCAAGACACAGGGACTGGCACGACGTCCGACGCCGCTTCCGCGAGGGAGAGCGACACCGACCGCGCGACGCCTGGTCCGAGCGGGCCCGCCGTGGCGACCGTCGCCACGATGGCGGTCCTGTTACAGATGTTGACGATGTACGTGACGAACGGCGTTCACAAACACGAGAGCGACCTCTGGATGAGCGGCGAGGCGGTCGTGTACATCATGCAGGCCGACCAGTACACGTTCCTGCTCGGGAACCACCTCACCGAGTTCCACGGGCTGTTGCGCGCCGCTACCGTGTTGTGGATGATACTGCTGTTCGCGTCGCCGCTGTTGCTCCTGCTCACCGGGATTCCGCGCGCCGCGCTCGCCTCGCTGTTCGTCGGAATGCATCTCGGCATGGCGGCCACGATGCGGCTCGACATCTTCCCGATCGCGGTCGTCGTCGGCTTCATCCCGTTCTTCCAGACGCCCGTCTGGGACGCCGTCGAGCGCGTCGTCGCTCGCCTGGGGTGGTCTACGACCGGCCGGCTCTCGCGTCACCGTGCCCGTCTCGAGTCCTGGGCGGGGGCCGCTCTCTCGCTCGGTGCGTCGCTCCCCGGACCGGCGGGGTCGGAACGCCGTACCCGCCTCCGCGACCGCCTCGACACCCGGAATCTCTCCGTGAGCCGCGACGCCGGACGCGTCGTCTTCTCGACGGTCCTCCCGTACGTCTTCCTCGTGTTGATCGTCCTCTCGAGCGCGCAGGGGGTCGGGTACGCCGAGGTCCCCGACCCAGGCGACGAGGCCTTAGAGGCCGTCGAGATGGACCAGCACTGGGCGATGTTCGCGCCCGATCCCGCCCACACGACCCGGTGGTTCGTCGCCCCAGGCACCCTCGAAAACGGGAGCGAACGGGACGTGCTACACGACACCGCGGTCGACTTGCGACGGCCCTCGAACGTGGACGCGACCTATCCGACCTCGCGCTGGAAAAAGTACCTCGCGAGCGTCTCCTGGACCGACAACGAAAACCACCGTTCGTACCTCGCGAACCACCTCTGTGACGACTGGAACCGCACCCACGAAACGGGCGTCGAGAACGTCACCGTCTATCAGATGTACGAGCGAACCGACCCCTACAACGGGACGGTCGAGGCCGAAGGAGATATCGAGCTGATCGAGTACGACTGCTCGGGCGAACTCGTCCAGAACGAGTGAGTCGGGCGGTCTCGCCGGTCTCGGAGCCGTCCGCTCACCGCTCCCGCACGACGACGAACTCCGCCAGGTCGCGGAGGTACTCGATCGCCTCCGTCTCCGGTGGGTCGGCGTCGTCGAGCGCGGCCAGCGCGAGCTCGGACTGCTCGCGCGCCCGCTCGTCTATCTCCGCGGGGGTGAGCGAGGTGACCTGCAGCACCGAGGGACGGTCCATCTCCGCGTCCTGGCCCGTGGGCTTGCCGAGGTCGTCGGCGTCGGCGGTCGCGTCGAGCACGTCGTCGCGCATCTGGAAGGCGACGCCGACGCGCTCGGCGTACTCGCCGAACGAGTCGATCGCGTCGGGGTCGGCGCCGCCGGCGACCGCGCCCAGCTCGGCGGCCGCCCGGAACAGCGCGCCGGTCTTCCGGCGGGCGAGCTCCATGTACTCCGCCTCCGTCGTCGGGCGGTCGGCGAGCTCGGTCGCCTCGCCCTCCCCGAGCTCGACCATCGCCTCGGCGACGGTCCGCATCGCGCGGGGCTCCCCGGAGAACAGCCCGAACGCCTCGCCCAACAGCCCGTCGCTGGCGACGATCGCGGGGCCGTACCCGAACTCCGCCCACGCGGAGGGGGTGCCGCGCCGGACCTCCGAGCGGTCGATGATGTCGTCGATCACGAGCGACGCGTTATGGACGAACTCGATTCCGGCCGCGAAGTCGACGGCGTCATCGGGGTCCCCGTCGAACGCCTCGCAGGCGAGGATCGTCACCGCGGGGCGGACCCGCTTGCCGCCGGCGAGGACGACGTGAGCGACCTCGTCGGACAGCTCGTCGGGCTCGAGCTCGTCGATGACGGCCTCCAGCCGCTCTTCGACCAGCGCGACCCGGCGCTCCAGGTACTCCATCTATCGCACGGAGGGACCGCCCGCGCAAAGGCCTAACGGAACGGCGGTCCGGTCCCGCTACGTGAACCGGACGCCGAGGTCGTGGAGGCCGTCGTTGTTGCCGGCGACGTTGATCAGGAGGGGGGTGAGGCCTTCGATCTCGGGCGCGTTGGCGATCCCGCCGGCGTCGAGCGCGCGCAGCCCCTCGATGCCCTCGGCGACGTCCGTCACCGTCCGCTTGGCGTCCTCGTCGTCGCCGATCACGAGCGTGTCGATCCCGAGGTCGGCGTCGAGGTTCGCGAGCCGAGCGGCCGCGAGGTTGTGGAACGCGCCGACGACGTCGACGCCGTCGGGCGCGGCGTCCGCGACGATCCGCGTCACCGAGCCCGCGCCGGGCCGATGGTAGTGAAAGCCGTCGTCGTCGCGTTTCATCCCCGTCGCCGGCGAGACGAGGACGTCGCCGTCGTCGAGCGCTCCCGCGACGGCCTCGACGGTGTCGCCGACGTGGTACGGCGGGACGGCGAGGACGACGACCTTCGCCTCGGCCGCGACGACCGCGTTCTCGGCGCCCTCGACGGTCGCGTCGAGCCCGCGGCTCTCGAGCTCCGTGGTGTACTCCTCGGCCTTGTTCTCCGCCTTCTCCGCCTCCCGCGAGCCGATCGAGACGCGGTGTGGCGTGTCGGCCGCCAGCCGGAGCGCGAGCCCCTCGCCGATGTCCCCGGTGCCGCCGAGTATCGCGATCTTCATGCGGTCAGTCGGGTCGCTCGCGTCTTAGGGGTTGCGCGACCGGCCGTCCTCGCCGGGGTTCGGCGGCGTCAGTCGAGTCCGAGCGCCCCGGGCCCGACCGCGACGAGATCGACGTTCTCGGAGACGAGGTCGGCGGCGCGGTCGTACGGGGATCGGTCGCCCGCCCTCGCGGTCGCGCCGCCCCCGCTCTCGCCGTTCCCGTTGCCGTCGTCCGACCCGACCGCCGGTCGCGGCCTCCCCGCCGCCGCGAAGACGCGCTCGACGAACGCCTCCCGGACGTTCTCGTTCTCGAAGAGGCCGTGGAGGTACGTCCCGAGCGCCCGGTCGGTCGCCGCGCTCTCCGGGCCCAGCGGCCGGGCGACGGCCGCGGTCGGCGACGACCGGCCCATGTGGATCTCGTAGCCGGACGCGGTCCCCGACGCCCCGGCGAGCGGGCCGACTCCCTCGACCGACCGCGTCACGCGCTCCACGCGCTTCTCCGTCTCGAAGCGCGTCTCGACCGGGAGCGCGCCGACGCCCTCGACCTCGGTCGCCGACCCGGTCCCCTCGACGTCGGCGTTCGTCAGCCGCTCGCCGAGGATCTGGTAGCCGCCGCAGAGGCCGACGATCGGGCCCGAAAAGCCGCGGAGCGCCTCGTCGAAGCCGGCGTCGCGGAGCGCGAGCAGGTCGTCGACGGTGTTCTTCGAGCCGGGGAGCACGACCGCGTCGGCGTCGTCGAGGAGGGCGTCGGCGGCGTCGTCGGCCTCGCCGCGGGACGCGTCGATCGGGACGTAGACCACCCGAACGCCCGGCTCGCGCGCCAGCGGCTCCAGGTCGGTGAAGTTCGAGATCCGCGGGAGCCGGGGGACGGCGATCCGGACCGCGTCGGCGTCCGCGACGCCGTCGCCCGCGCCCAGGACGCCGGCGCCCGCCTCCCGACCGCCTCCGGTCTCGCCTCCCTCGCCCGCCTCCGGCAGCGAGAGGCTGTCCTCCGCGGGGAGGCCCGGGTCGTCGTGGGGGACGACGCCGACGATCGGGACGCCCGTGCGCTCCTCGATCTCGGCGATGCCGGGCTCTAGGAGGGCGGGGTCGCCCCGGAACTTCGTGACGACCGCGCCGGCGACGCGCTCGCGGAGGTCGTCGGGGAGGAGTTCGAGGGTGCCGTAGAGGCTCGCGAACGCGCCGCCGCGCTCGATGTCGACCGCGATCAGGATCCGCGCGTCGGCGAAGCGGACGCACTCGACGTTCGCGAGGTCGCGGTCGTGGAGGTTGATCTCGGCGATGCTGCCCGCGCCCTCGGCGACGATCACGTCGTGGTCGGCCGCGAGGCGGCGGTGGGCCGCGACCGCCGCGTTCCGCGCCGCCTCCCAGTGCGACTCGTAGTACTCGCCGGCCGCGTAGTGACCCACGGCCTCGCCGTCGATCACCAGCTGGCTCTCGCCGTCGCCGCGCGGCTTGAGCAGGACCGGGTTCATGTCCGTCGTCGCCGGGACCCCGGCCGCCCGGGCCTGCACGTACTGGGAGACGCCGATCTCGCCCCACTCGCCGTCCGGCGCGAGCGCGACCCGGGCGTTGTTGCTCATGTTCTGGGCCTTGAACGGGACGACTGCGACCCCGTTCCGGGAGAGGTGTCTGCAGAGTCCGGCCGCCAGCGTGCTCTTGCCGGCGTGGCTCGCGGTGCCGGCGATCAGGAGCGTCTCGGCGTCGAGTCCGGGGTCCGTCACCGACGCCTCCGGCGGGGCGCGCGTCGCGGCCGGGCCATCGGTCTCAGTACTCCGCCCCCCGACGGGCGCGGTGGCCGGCGTCGAAGGGGTGGGCCACCTTCCGGACGTTCGAGATCAGGTCGGCGACGCCCTCCAGGTACGCCGGCTCGGCGTGGCTCCCGGTGAGGACGAGTTCGAGGCCGTCCGGCTTCGACTCCGCGAGCGCGACGACGTCGTCCGGGTCGACGAGCCCGCGGTCGGCCGCGTACAGCAGCTCGTCGAAGATTAGCATGTGAACCCCGTCGTCGGGGTCGCCGTCGAGCGGGAGCGGGGAGGAGAGGTCCGCCTCGGCGGCGCCCGCGACGAGCGTCTCGGCGCGCTCGAAGGCGGCCGCCGCCTTCGCCCCGTGCTCGTCGTCCGCGGAGCCGTCGAGGAGGCCGTGCCAGCCGTAGTGTCCGGCGTTCTCGTAGGTGAACCCCGGCATGGCGGCGATCGCGTTGTACTCGCCGCGAACGCCCTCGACGCTGTCTGCGCCCCCCTTCATGAACTGGAGCATGTGGACGCGGTAGCCGTGCCCGGCGGCCCGGAAGCCCATCCCCATCGCGGCCGTGGTCTTCCCCTTCCCGTCGCCCCACCAGGCCTGCACGAGCCCGAACTCCTCGGGCGCGGCCGGCTCGATGGGCTTCGGCTCGGGTGCCGCGCCGCCGCCCGGCGTTCGGGCCGCGAGGTCCTCGTCGGTCGGTTCCTCGTCGGTCGGTTCTCCGCCCGTCGCTTCGTCGCCGTCGGTGGTTGTGTCGTCGTGTGTCATGGTTCGAAGACCTCCGCCCGCTCGTCGGCGACGACGCCGTGCTCGGCGTCGCCGGCCGGACCGGGCAGGTCGCCGTCCGGGTACCGCGACCGCAGGCTCGCGCGCACCGCGTCCCGGACGCAGACGCGGGCCGCCGCGCCGACCGGGGTGGCGCTGCCCGAGAACGCCGCCGGCTCCCCGTCCGGGTCGTCGGCGACCGCGACCGCGTCGCTCGTCGTCCCCGGCACGCCGGCCGTCGCGAGCAGCGTCGCCGCCTTCGCCTCGGCCGCCACGGCGACGAGGTTCTCGGCGGCGCCGTCCTCCAGCCGTCGGGTCGTCCCGACGATCAGGTTGACCGTACCGGGTCGCCGAGGCGGCGCTTCGGCCGTCGTCTCCCTGCGCCCCGTCTCGGGGGCGGCGTCCGCCACCGCGCCGTCCGCCGCCGGGTCCACCGGGAGCATCGCCGGGTTCGACAGGCCGACGGTCGCGTACGCGACGGCGGGCCCGCAGCGCGCGCCCCGCGCGTGCTCCATCGCGACGCCGGTGAACAGGGTCGGAGGGGCGTCGCGCTCGTCGGCGCGTCCCGCGTCGCCCTCACTTCCAAACTCCGCCCGCGCCAGCCGTTCGTCGCGGTACGCGCCGAGGTCGGTGCGCTCGAACCCCTCGGGGACGGTGACGTTGTAGGCGGCGGGCCCGCGCGAGCGACCGCCGTCCCACCCGGTCGAGAGCCAGCGCGTCTCGGGCCGCCGCAGGCGGAGGACGCCGTCGCGCACGGTCGCCTCAAACATCGTCCCCCTCCGTGGCGGTCGTCTCGCCGTCGCCCGTCCTCTCCTCTCGCACGCCGAGCGCCGAGAGCAGCCGGTCGTTCTCGGCGGGCCGCCGCACCGCGACACGGACGTGCGAGTCGAGCCCGCGGAAGGTGGTCGCGTCCCGGACCGCCACGCCGCGCTCGCGGGCCTCCCGGACGACTCGCTCGACCGACCGGCCGGCTCCCCCGACGTCTAACAGGAGAAACGGGGCGTCCGAGGGGGCGACGGCGTAGCGCTCGCCGAGGGCATCCCGCATCCGGGCGCGCTCCGATCGGACGCGCTCGTGGGTTTCCTCGATGAACCCGTCCTGCCGCATGCAGTACGCGCCGGTCGCGAGCGCCGGTCCGCTCAGGTTCCACGGGCGTCGGGCGCTCGCCAGCGCCGCGCCGAACTCGCCGGTCGCGACCGCGAAGCCGGTCCGGATCCCGGGCAGGCCGAACAGCTTCGTGAGCGACCGGGCGACGACGAGACCCTCGGTCCCCGCGAGCGACGGGCGGTCGGTGAAGCCCAGGAACGCCTCGTCGACGAGCAGGCGCGTGTCGCCCTCTCGACACCGCGCGGCGAACCGCTCCAGCGCCCCGCGGTCGTAGGCGGTCCCGGTCGGGTTGTTCGGGTCGCACACGACCGCGAGCGCGTGGTCGCTCGGGTCGGCGTCGAGGACCTCGCTCGCCGGGACGAACGCGGGCTCGCCCCCCTGCAGCCGCACCTCCCGCGCGTACTCGCCGAAGCTCGGCGCCGGGACGAGGGCGGTGTCGCCCGGGTCGACCGCGAGCGCGACCGCCGCCCGGATCGCGGCGAGTCCCCCCGGCGCCGGCACGACCGCGTCCGGGTCGCAGCCGACGTAGTCGGCCGCGGCCTCGCGGAACGCCGCCGGCGGCTCCGGGGGGTACGACCGCGCGTCGGCGAACGCCCCGCGGTAGACCGCTTCGACGCCCTCGGGGACCTCGGGATTGGTGTTCGCCGAGAAGTCCAGCAGGTCGGGGTCGTCGCTGCTCCCGTGGGGCGCGCGGTCGAGGTCGGCGGCGTCGTCGACGTTCATGCGTGTGGTCTCATTCGTCGGCCCCCGACCCGGCGAGGAGCCGCTCGGCTACTCGCACGTCCGACGGGTAGTTGACGTTGACGGCGAGCCGGACGTCCTCGGTGCGGTGGACGGCGGCGTCGCCCTCGTCGTCGGCCGTCTCGCTCTCGTCGGTGGCACCGACGTCGCCCTCGGTTCCACTGCCCCCGCCGACGACGTTGATCCCCGCGGGGACGACCTCGCGGCCGTCGACCTCGGTCGCCGCGTCGGCGCTGACGCCGAGGTTGCGCTTGCGCGCCGCGGGGATCACGACGGTGAGCGACGTCGGGGCGTCGTCGTCGCCGGCGGCCCGGGCGGCGTCGATCACGCCGTTCACGGCCTCGGCGTCCAGGAGCGGAAGGTCGGCGGCGACGGTCAGGAGGGGTTCCGCCCCGGCCGTCCCGCCACCGTCCGCCCCCATCGCGTACCGCAAGTCGGCGACGTAGCCGTCGCCCGGCGCGTCGACGACCCGGAGGCTCGGGGGACTGCGGTCCTCGCAGATCCCGACGAGGCGCTCGCGCGTCTCCGGCGCGTGCGGCGAGACGACCGCGTGCGTCGCCTCCACCCGGCTCGCGGCGAGCGCGTCGCACACGCGGTCGACCATCGGCCGCCCCGCGACCGGGGTCAGCGGCTTTTCGACCGCTCCGCCGAGCCGGGTCCCGCGGCCGCCGCACATCAGAAACGCGTCCACGCGATCACCCCCGCGTGCAGCGCGGCGACGCGCGCGAGCTCGTTCGTCGCGCCGAGCACGTCGCCGGAGACGCCGCCGAGCCGCCGGCAAGCCCACCGTCGGAGCAGTCCCGCCGTCGCCAGCGCGGCGAGGAGCGCGGCGACTCCCGGAAGGACCCGCGGCCACGCGAAGACCGCGGCGGGCGACGCGAGCGCGAGGACCGGGAGCGCGTCGCGGGACGCCGCCCCCTCCGTCAGCGCCGAGCCGAGCCCCTCGTGGGCCGCGTCGTCGACGCAGACGAGCGCCGCGGTCGCGGCCTTCGCGCCGACCTCGCTCGCGACGACGATCCCGGCCGCCGTGAGGAGCCCGTTCCGCGCGGTCGCGGCCTCGACGAGTCCGAGCGCGGCGGTCGCCAGCCCGAGGACCACGGCGACGAGCGCGACCGTCCCGCCGACGCCGAGCGCGGAGTCCTTCAGGACCGCTCGACGCTCCTCGGGGTCCCCGTGGACGACCGCCGCGTCGCCGAGGTCGGCGACGCCGTCGAGGTGGGTGATCCCGGTCACGGCGTAGAGGGCGAGCGGGAACGCCAGCGCGAGGGTCGGCGCGGGCGCGGGGACGAGCAGCGGGAGGGCGACGAGCCCGCCGACGAGGTACCCGACGACCGGGAACGCCCACGGCGCCCGCGCGAACGCCGCCCACTCGGCCTCGCTCCGACCGACCGGGATTCGGGTGAGGAAACCGACTGCGCCCCGGAGCGCGGGCGCGGCCGCGGTCATCCGACCACCCCCGCCGAGGGGAGGGACCAGTCGCCCGACAGCAGGGCTCCCACCGCGAGCAGCCACCCCGCCGTCCCCGCGACGGCGACGCCGCCGGCGACACCCACGAGCCGGACCGCCCGCTCCGCGTCGGCGACGCTCGGCGCCTCGGCGTCCGGGTTGAGCGCGTAGCGACCCGGCTTCGCCAGCCGCACGTCGAGCGCGGCCGCCGCGGTCGCCATCGGCCACCCGGAGTTGGGCGACGCCGGCTCCCGCGCCCACGACCGCGCTCGCGAGAGCGCTCCGCCCGACCCGGCCGCGAGCGCGAGACAGCCCGCGGTCGCGCGGGCCGGGAGGTACATGACGGCGTCGTCGAGGCGGGCGCTCGCCCAGCCGGCCGGCTTCGACCGGTAGCCGAGCATCGAGTCGAGCGTGTTCACGGCCTTCACCCACGCCGCGCCGGCGACGCCGAGCGGGAGGGCGGCCCCGGGCCCGCCGAGCGCCATCCCGACCGTCGCGCCGCCGGCGAACCCGGCCAGCGGCGCGACGAAGCCGTCGGCGAGGTTCTCGGCCGCGCTCTCGACGGCCGCGCTCCGGAGAGCCGCCGGCGAGAGGTCGGCGGCGTCCCGCCCCACGAGCGCCCGGATCGACTCGCGGGCCGCGTCGGGGTCGGTCTCGGTCAGCGCGACGACCTCCGCGGTGACCTCGCGTAACATTCGGAGGCTGACGAGCGAGAAGAGGAGCGCGCCGGCGACGGGGACGGAGAGGGCGCCCGCGGTCGCCACGGTCCCGCCGGCGACCGCCGCGGCGGCGAGGGGGAGGAGGACCGCGGCCGCGACGCCGACGAGCCGCGGACGCGACCACGCGCGGTCGACCCCCGCGACGACCGAGCCGAACAGCGCGACCGGGTGGACCCGCCTCGGGGGCTCAGCGACCGCGAGGTCGAGCGCGACCGCGATCGCCAGCGCGGCGAGCGCGTCGAGTGCGGGGGCGGCGAGCGGGGGGAACGCGGCGGCGAGCACGGACCCGGGGAGGTGAGCGATCACGGCTACAGCCGGTCGCAGAACGCGTCGAACGCCCCGCTCTCGGGGTGGACGTGACAGTACGTTCCGAGCGTTCGGTGTTCGGTTAGGCCGTCGCGGTCGCCGTCGATCCCGGTCCCGCGCTCCACGTCGAAGGCGAACCGGGCGTCGCTCGCGACCTCGGTGTCCGAGTAGTGGAACTCGTGGCCCCGCAGGGTCTCGCCCGCCGCGGCCGTCGGCGCGTCCCGCCGCGCCCGTAGCTCGACGTGGTCGAGCGCCTGGTACCGGTCGCGCATGCGCACGTCGGCCGGGAGGACGCCCGCCATCGCGTGCGTCTCGCCCTCGACGGTCGTCAGCGACTCCGCGAGCGCCATCAGCCCGCCGCACTCGCCGAACACGGGGACCCCCTCGGCGGCCGCGTCGGCGACGTCGGCGAGCGCCGGGCCCTCCGCGAGCGCTCCGGCGTGGAGCTCCGGGTAGCCGCCGGGGAGGTAGACGCCGTCGCAGGGCGGCAGGGAGTCGCCCGCGGTCGGCGCGAACGGCTCGACGGTCGCCCGCTCGCGCAGGCGCTCGATCGTCGCCGGATACGCGAACCGGAAGGCGTCGTCGCGCGCGACCGCGACGCGGGGGCGGTCGGCGTCGGCACTCGACGCGAGCCCCGCGGCGCGGTCCGACTCCGCCGCCCCCGTCGGCTCCCGCGCGATGTCCAGTAGCCGCTCGGTCCGGATCTGTTCCGCGGCGGCGTCCAGCGCGTCCGCCGGCACGGGCGACTCGTCGCCCATGTGGAGCCCGAGGTGACGCTCGGGGACGGTCAGGTCGTCGTCCGGCGGGACCCGGCCGACGTAAGTCAGCTCCTCCGGGAGCGCCTCTCGAATCCCGTCGGCGTGGCGGCCGCCGTGCGCGCGCTGGGCGATCACGCCGGCGACGTCGACGTCGCGGCCCGCGCGCTCTGCGTACGCGCGGAAGCCGAGCGCGGTCGCGGCGACGCTCTCCATCCCCGCGCTCGCGTCGACGACGAGCACGACCGGGAGGTCGAGCGCCTCCGCGACCGCGGCCGTGCTCGACCCGTCGCCGTCGTACAGCCCCATCACGCCCTCGATCACGCAGACGTCGCCCTCGCCGCGGGCGTAGTTCCGACGGAGTCCGTCCTCGCCCTGCAGCCACAGGTCGAGCGTCCGCGAGGGGCGCCCCGCCACGCGCTCGTGGTGGCTCGGATCGATGAAGTCGGGACCGGCCTTCGCTGGCTGGACCGTCTTCCCGGCCGCTTCGAGCGCCCGGACCGCCGCGAGCGTCGCGACGGTCTTGCCGACGCCGGAGCTCACCCCGCCGAGGACGACGCCCTTCACGGCGCACCACCCGCGGTCGGCTCGGTGTCGCGCTCGGCGAGCAGTCGGTCGGTGAGCGCGGCGACGCGCTCGCGGACGGCCGCGGTCGTCGGCTCGCCCCGGTCGGCGAGCGCCAGGGCGCCCCCCATCCCGACGCCCTCCTTCGCCTCGCCACGGGCGTATGCGCGCATCGCCGGGTGGTCGCTCGCGCCGAACCCGGGGTCGGTCGCGGTCAGCGCGAGGTCGAGGTCGTCCGCGAGCCCGGCCACGTCCGCGCTCGGGTCGTTCGCGACGAACGCGGTCGTCGCCAGCGGCAGTCGCCCCTCGACCCCCGCGTGCCGCGCCAGCGCGGCGACCGTCGCGAGCTGGGTGCCGCCGGCGAGCGTCACGTCGATCCCGCGATCGACGGCGCCGACCGCGAGGCCGGCGGCCGCGGCCAGCACCGGATCGCCCATCAGCCGGACCGCGTCGAGGGGGTCGCCCGCGGCGTCGCCGGGGTCGAGCCCGCTCGCGGCCAGCCCCTCCTCGACGACCGCCCGCTTCCTCGCCAGCGGGTTCGTCGCCAGCGACGAGGAGACGGCCGGGCGCTCGCCGAGCGCGGTCAGGACGCCGAGCGCGGTCGTCGTCCCGCCGGGGATCGTCTCGGCGACGAGGATCTCGTCTGGGTCGCTGCCGTCGCCGCCCGCGTCGTCGGTTCCCGCGATCGTTCCCGCCAGTCCGCGACCCCGCTCGAAGACGGCCGCCGCGTCGGGCACCGGCTCCGCGGCGCGGATATCGCCGCCGGGCGCGGCGCCCGCGTCGTAGACGGCCGCGCCCGCCGGCGCCGTCGACACGGCGAGTCCGGCGTCGACGCCGACGAACCCGACGTCGACGAGCTCCCGGACCGCCCGGGTGACGACCGCCGGCGTGGGACAGCCCGAGGGGCTGACCGGGACGGGCGAGCCGCCCCGGGGTCGTCCGTCAGCGACGATCTCCAGGTCGGCGCTCGGCGTGTGTCTCCGCAGTTCGGGGTCGGCGCCCGCGGCGCTGATCCCGTCTATCGCCGCCGTCACGGTCGCGCCCGCGACGACCGCGAGAGTCGCGTCGGTCACGCGACACACCCCGCTCTCCGCGCCGATCGAGCCCGCCCGTCGGCCGCCGCATCGATGATCCCCACTAGCGGCTGGTTAGCACAAGCGGGCTTTAATTGATCGGGATCGACGGACCGCCTCCGAGGGATCGACCGGACGCGACGCGCCGGACCGCCGTTCGGCCGTGTCGCACCAGCGCGTCCCGAACGCGTGTCACTCCCTCGTCCCGTCGGCCTCAGCCATCGACGTGCCGTCGCTTAACCGCGCGTGACGAGCGCCTGCACGTGATGGTCGCCCTGCGTGGCGGTCGAACTCGGTGACGCGTAGCGCGTCGCCCCTTTTATAGCGACCGCGAGCCGTCGAGCGCGACCAGGACGGCGTTCGCGCGCGGCGTGGCGCGGTACATCCGCCACTTCCCTTCCTTCCGGCGCGTGACGAGACCGGCGTTGGTGAGCTTCGAAAGCGCGTGGCTGATCGCGCTGTCGCTCACGTCCAACAGCGGCGAGAGCTCGCAGACGCACAGCTCGTCGTCGTCGGCCGCGTGTAACATTCGGACGATCTTGTACCGCGTCTCGTTCCCCAGCGCCGACAGCAGTTCGACATCGGTGTCGAGGTCAGACCCGCCGATGCTTTCGTTCAGCTCCTCCAGCTCTGCCAGTCGCTCGGAGAGATCCTCGTCCGTACAGGAGCCGCACTCGTCGGCGACGTACCGTTGTAATCGATCGGTCGATGACATACCCACAATTGAACTGATTCGAGATTAAGCGTTGTGGACTACCGAATAGATAGCGTTCAGGATCGACGAGGACAGTTCAGTATTGACTCAGGTATTATATTCATGCTCTCATACCTCTCCGCCCTCTAGATACAGTAAAATGCTCCGGTGCTGTTCAAGGCGCCTCTGACGGCAATAAGTGATGCACCACCAGAGACGCATTCGATCGAAGGGCTTATAATTATTTGAGAGTTTGTTTAATTGAGTCGCTCGTAGATGGTGTGTCACTAACACCACCACGCTGCGAACGATAGCTCAGACGATCGACGACGATACGACTCCACCATGACCGAACTCACCCTGTACGAAGAAGCGATGTGTTGCTCCACCGGCGTCTGCGGCCCCGACCCCGACGACGAACTCGTCGCGGTCAGCGCGGCGCTCGACCAGCTCGAGGACACGTTCGACGACCTCGACGTGAACCGGGCGAACATGCAACACAACGTCGACCAGTTCCTCGAAACGAAGCGCATCTACGACCGCGTGCAGGCGAACGGGCCGTCGGTCCTCCCGATCACGGTCGTCGACGACGAGGTCGTCGCCGAGGGGGAGTACCTCTCGTACGACGAACTGGCGGCCGCCATCGACGGGACCGTCACGCCCGAGGAGGCCTGAGGGATGGCACAGACACGGCAGTCGCCGGCGACGAGCGCGCGCGAGATAGTCGAACCGAGCGGCGACGACACGGAGTTCGTCTTCTTCAGCGGGAAGGGCGGGGTCGGCAAGAGCACGGTGAGCTGTGCGACTGCGACGTGGCTCGCCGACAACGGCTACGAGACCCTTCTGGTGACGACCGACCCCGCGCCGAACCTCTCGGACATCTTCGGCCAAGACATCGGTCACGAGGTCACCGCGATCGACGGGTTCGAGAACCTCTCGGCGATCGAGATCGATCCGGACACCGCCGCCGAGGAGTACCGACAGGAGACGATCGAGCCGATGCGCGAACTCCTCGGCGACGAGGAGATCCAGACGGTCGAAGAGCAGCTCAACAGCCCCTGCGTCGAGGAGATCGCCGCCTTCGACAACTTCGTCGACTTCATGGACAGCCCGGAGTACGACGCCGTCGTCTTCGACACGGCGCCGACGGGCCACACGATCCGGCTGATGGAGCTCCCCTCGGACTGGAACGCCGAACTGGAGAAGGGCGGCTCGACCTGTATCGGGCCGGCGGCATCGATGGAGGACAAAAAACAGGACTACGAGCGCGCCATCGACACGCTCCAGGACGACGAGCGCACCTCGTTCGCCTTTGTCGGTAAGCCGGAGGACTCCTCGATCGACGAGATCGAACGCAGCGCGAGCGACCTCGGCGAGCTCGGGATCGAGTCCCAGCTGTTGATCCTCAACGGCTACCTCCCCGAGTCGGTGTGTGACGATCCCTTCTTCGAGGGGAAGCGAGCGGACGAGCAGGCCGTCATCGAGCGCGCCCGCGAGGAGTTCGACGCGGACGCGACGGCGACGTACCCGCTCCAGCCCGGCGAGATCGCCGGCCTCGACCTGCTCGCGGACGTGGGTGGTGTCCTCTACGACGGCAGAGAGGCGACCGTCGACGTCGGGACCGCGACTGACGTTGATGCTGACGGCGCGGTCGAGTTCGACGCCATGGCCGACCCCGACGCGGTAGTCGAGCAGCTCACGCCGGGCGAGGAGACCCAGTACCTATTCTTCACCGGGAAAGGCGGCGTCGGCAAGAGTACGGTCGCCTCGACGGCGGCGACGAAGCTCGCCGAGGCGGGCCACGAGACGCTCGTCGTCACGACCGACCCGGCCGCGCACCTGGAGGACATCTTCGGCGAGCCCGTGGGCCACGAGCCCACGTCGGTCGGCCAAGAGAACCTCGACGCGGCGCGGATCGACCAGGAGAAGGCGCTCGCGGAGTACCGCGAGCAGGTCCTCGATCACGTCACGGCGATGTACGAGGACAAGGAGGACACCCAGATCGACGTCGACGCCGCGATCGCGAACGTCGAGGAGGAGCTGGAGTCGCCCTGCGCCGAGGAGATGGCCGCCTTGGAGAAGTTCGTGAGCTACTTCGACGAGGACGGCTACGATGTCGTCGTCTTCGACACGGCCCCCACCGGACACACGCTGCGCCTGCTCGAACTCCCCTCCGACTGGAAGGGGTTCATGGACCTCGGCTCGCTGACGAAGGGCGCCGCGCCCTCGAAGGGCGACCAGTACGACGCGGTCATCGAGACGATGAAAGACCCCGAACGGAGCACCTTCGCGTTCGTGATGTACCCCGAGTACACGCCCATGATGGAGGCGTACCGTGCCGCCGCCGACCTGAAAGACCAGGTCGGGATCGAGACCTCGCTGGTCGTCGCCAACTACCTCCTCCCCGGGGAGTACGGCGACAACGCCTTCTTCGCGAACCGCCGCGCCCAGCAGGC
>NZ_JAXRUU010000020.1:0-47334 GCF_034497445.1 Halorubrum sp. AD140 | reverse complement strand
GCCTTTTTTAAGGGCACGAACAGCGCCGCGCGAGGGAATCGGACCGGCGTGGCCGCGCTGGTCCGGCGAGGCCGGGGAGGGTGAGGCGCGGTTGCGATGCGGATGGGTGGGACTCAACGGGGCAGCCGTGATTCCCGCGAGCAGCGCGAGTCGTCGCGGCTGGGTTTTGGATGCGTTCACCGTCGATCCAGCAGTGACCGCTTATAACTGAGCGGCTGCGGCTTCGGAGTGGTTCACCCTCGCTCTGCCAGCAGCGGTTGCTTATAAACTCACAACACGATACCGCACGTATGAACGGAGACGCCACCGTCGTCGGCGGCGGGCTCGCGGGGCTCGTCGCGGCGGCCCGGCTCGCCGAGGCGGGCGTGGACGTGACGCTGTACGAGCGCCGCCCCGATGTCGGCGGGCGCGTGCGGACCGAGACGGTCGACGGGTTCACGCTCGACCGCGGCTTCCAGGTCCTCTTTTCGAGCTACCCGGCGGTCGAGCGCGAGCTGGGCCCCGACGCCGCCGACGCCCTCGACCTCCGGCGGTTCGCACCGGGCGCGACGATCTGTCGCCCGGGGTCGCGCTCGGTGCTCTCGGACCCGCTCCGCGACCCCCGCGGCGCGCTCCCGTCGCTGCTGAACGACGAGGTCTCCGTCTCCGACAAGCTCCGGACGCTCGCGCTCCGGTACGACCTCTCGAAGCGCGACGAAGGCGACTTCTTCAGAGGTCCGGACGCCTCCATCCGCGAGTACCTCCGCGACTGGGGATTCGCCGACGACTACGTGGAACACTTCGTCGAGCCCTTCTACGGCGGGATCACCCTCGACCGGAGCCTCTCGACCTCGAAGCACGTCTTCGAGTACACGTTCCGCGCGATGAGCCGCGGCGCCATCGGCGTCCCCGCCGGGGGGATGGCCGCGATCCCCGAAGCGCTCGCCGCTCGCGCCCGCGAGGCCGGCGTGGCGATCGAGACGGGCGCGGACGTGGAGTCGGTCCGGACCGCGGGTCAGGGTCGGATCCCCTTCCGGACCGGGAGCGGCGACGCCGAGGGCGCCACCGTCGAGCTCGCCGACGGCACGACGCGCGAGACCGACGCGGTCGTCGTCGCGACCACCCCGCCTGAGGCCCGGCGCCTCACCCGCGTCGAGTCGATCCCCGCGGAGGGCGTCCCGAACGTGACCGGGTGGTACACGCTCCCCGCGGGCGAGTCGTTCGAGACGAGCAAGCGGATCCTGCTCAACGCGGCCGGCGAATCGCCGAACGCCGTGGTCCCGATGTCGGAGGTCGCGCCCGAGTACGCCCCCGCCGGCCGCGCGCTGCTCACCGCGACGTTCCTCGGCGAGGAGCCGCTGGACCGGCCCGCGGACGCGCTCCGCGGCGACGTCCGCGACGCGCTGGCGGCGTGGCACCCCGACCGCGACTTCGCGGGCTTGGAGACCGTCGACGTCCACCGGGTCCGGTTCGCGCAGTTCGCGCAGCCGCCGGGCGTCCACGCCGACCTCCCTCACCCCGACGATCCCGAGGGACCTGTCGTCCTCGCCGGCGACTACACGGAGTGGTCGTCGATCCAGGGCGCCCTCGAAAGCGGGCGAGCGGCGGCCGCGGCCGCCACCCGACACTTATAACCGAGGCCACACGTCGCCGCGGCTACTCCTCTCGGAGGAACGCCCCTTCGCCGTGCTCGTCGATCGCCGCGAGCAGTTCGTCGCGCTGTCGACGGAGTTCGGGCGGCAGGTCCGCGTACGCGTAGTCGAACATGTCGCTCGGATCGGCCTCGACGGACTCCGCGAAGTCGATCGCCTCGGCGACGACCTCGTCGGCCTCCTCGCGGATCGCCGCGACGCCCTCGTCGTCGATCCGGCCGGTCTCCCGCAGGAACGCCTCCATCCGGTCGATAGGGTCGAGCGCGCGCCACGGGTCCACGTCGTCGGGGTCGCGGTAGGCGGTCGGGTCGTCCGCCGTGGTGTGCGCGCCGAACCGGTACTCGACGAACTCGATGAGGGTGGGGCGGGGCGCGTCGGGAGGGGAGTCGCCCGCCGCCAGCCGAGCGCGCTCGGCGGCCGCCCGCGTGACCGCGTAGCTCGCGAGCGGGTCCATCCCGTCGACGCGGACGCCCTCGAAGCCGTAGGCGGCCGCCTTCTCGGCGAAGGTGTCGCTGGCTGTCTGCTCCGCCTCCGGGATCGAGATGGCCCAGCCGTTGGCGTGACAACAGAAGAGCGTGGGCGTGTCGAAGACGCCCGCGAAGTTCATCGCCTCGTGGAAGTCGCCCTCGCTCGTCGCGCCGCCGCCGAAGTGCGCGACGGCGATCCGGTCCTCGTCCCGGTAGTCGAACGCCCACGCGGCCCCGACCGCGTGCGGGAGGTGCGCCGCGATCCCGATGTTCAGCGGGAAGACGTTGCCGTCGGCGATCGCCGCGGTCCCGGACTCGTGGCCCATCCAGTACGGCAGGTACTCCGAGAGGAGGTCGCGGGCGACGATCGCGCCGTGCTCGCGGTACTGGTAGCTGATCAGGTCCCGGTCGGCGAGCGCGTGCGTCGACCCCACAGCCGAGCCCTCCTGGCCCGCACAGGGTGCGTACGTGCCGATCCGCCCCTGACGCTGGAGGCTGACCGCGCGCTCGTCGAACCGGCGAGTGACCACGAGATCGCGGTAGATCGCCCGGAACCGCTCGTCCGACAGGTCCGGTACCGTCGCGTCCGGCAGGGGACTGCCGTCCGGCCCGAGCACGCGGTAGACGTCCGCGTCGGCGAGCGGGTCGGAGAGCGAATCGGGGGAGTCGGTGGCGTCGGCGCCGTTCTCGTCCATACCCGGTCGGTGTGCGCGCCGGTCACAAGGAGGTAGCGGTCGCGGCGGCGTCCGATCACTCCAGGCTTCGGTGCCGGACGAACGTGATCGGGAGGCCGACCAGGACGCCCGCGACGGCAACCGCACCGAGCACGAACCCCACCAGCAGCGGCACCGGGCCGACCGTGAGCATCTCGGTTCCCCAGACGAACGTGAACCGCGCGGTCCAGAGGGTCCCGGTGACGAGCGCGGTGAACAGCCCGAAGGCGGCTCCGCGAGGGTACGTGACGGTCGCTCCCCGTTCGACGAGCACCCACCAGATCCCCGCGCCGGCGACGAGCGCCGGGGTCGCGAGGAGGGGCATCGACAGCGCGGCGGGAGACCGATCACCTCGGCGAAGAGCCCGAGCACGTCCGAGAGGAGGTGCGCGGTGACCATGGCACAGCCGAACGCGTAGACGCCGGCGAGCAGCGCCCACCGCTTCGGAGACGAGGGTCCGAACGCGGGCGGGAGAGACGGGACCATACCCCGAGTGTCGTGAATGCGTTATAAAGGACTTCCCGTGGGTGAGGCGTCTCTTTGTGCTTCCCGCTACGGCGTGATCACGGCGCGACCGTCGATCTCGCCGTGTTCGAGCTTCTCTGCGACCGTGTTGATCTCGCCGAGGTCGTAGCGGCTGGTGTGGAGGTCGACGTCGCCCTGCTCGACGAGCGCGACGAGCTCCTGGAGCTCCGCGTACCGGCCGACGATGTTGCCGACGAACGAGAACTCCCCGTTCACCAGCGCCTGCGCCGGCTCGTGGATGTGCCCGCCGTAGCCGATGATGTGGTGGTCGCCGCCGGCGGCGGTGATGTCGGGCGCGTACCCGGTGGTGACGTCCTCGCCGACGAAGTCGAGCACCTGCGCTGCGCCGTTCCCGTCCGTGATCCCGTCGAGTTCCTCCCGGACGTCTGCCTCGTCCGGGTTGACCACGTGGTCGGCGCCGTAGCTCTCCGCGAGCGACAGGGCGGACTCCTTCAGGTCGACCGCCGTGATCCGGGCCGCGCTCATCGCGTTCAGGCACTGCAGGCCGATGTGTCCGAGGCCGCCGACGCCGATGACGACCGCGTGATCTCCGGGGCTGAGCTCCGCGACCGCCTTCTTGGCGGCGTGGTACGCCGTGATCCCGGCGTCGGCGTGGGGCGCGATGTCGATCGGCTCGACCCCGGACGGCAGCGGAATCACCGAGCGCTCGCTGGTGTGGAGGTACTCGGCGAAGCCGCCGTCGACGGTGAGCCCGTTGAACGCGCTGTTCTCGCAGTACATCGTCTCGCCGAGCCGGCAGGGGCGGCAGGTGCCGCAGGTCTGCACCGGGTGACAGATCACCGGGTCGCCCTCGGAGACGAGGGTGACGTCCTCGCCCGTCTCGACGACCGTCCCCGCGTTCTCGTGGCCGAGCGTCATGGGGAGCTCCTGCGGAACGTACTCCTCCCACATCCCCTCGATGATGTGATTGTCCGTCTGGCACCAGCCCGCGCCCTCGACCTCGACGATCACGTCGCTCGCGCCCGTCGCGTGTGGCCGGTCCACCTCGTCGATCGCGAGCCCCTCCGTCATGTCGTCGGTGTACTCGTGGAGTCTGGCTGCTTGCATGTGATTCACTCTCTCGAGCACTCGCACATAAACATTCGTTATGTATTTCTCGGGGCTTCGATACCCGACACTTCCGCGTCCCGTTCGAACGCTCCCAACGGTAACAAACTTGAACGATCCTTATAGTTATGTGTGATCACTTCCCACGACAGTACACATGTACGAGAAGGACGGAGAGGAGATATTCGTCATCGACGGCCACGTTCACCTGTGGGACGCCCGGCAGGAGAACATCGTCCACGAGGGGGGCGAGCAGTTCCTGCAGTGTTTCTACGACTACCACACCGGGTTCACGCCGGAGGAGAAACAGTGGGACATCGACGAGTACCGCCACTACGGGGCCGACCGCATGACCCAGGACCTGTTCGGGAACGCGGCCGCCGACATGGCGATCTTCCAGCCGACGTACCTCTCGGAGTTCTACGACGAGGGGTTCAACACGACCGAACAGAACGCCGAGCTCGCGGAGGCGTACCCCGAGCGGTTCGTGCTCAACGGGAGCTTCGACCCGCGCGACGGCGAGGAGGGGCTGCGCTACCTCGAACACCTCAAGGAGGAGTACGACATCCCCGGCGTGAAGCTGTACACCGCCGAGTGGCGCGGCGATTCGAAGGGGTGGCGGCTCGACAGCGACGACGCCTTCGAGTTCTTAGAGAAGTGTTCGGACCTCGGCATCGAGAACATCAACGCCCACAAGGGACCGACGATCCGGCCGCTCAACCGCGACGCGTTCGACGTGAAGGACGTCGACGACGCCGCCTCGTCGTTCCCGGAACTCAACTTCATCGTCAACCACGTGGGGCTGCCGCGGCTCGACGACTTCTGCTGGATCGCCGCCCAGGAGCCGAACGTGTACGGCGGGCTCGCGGTCGCCTCCGCGATGTCGACCCACCGCGAGCGGAAGTTCGGCGAGATCATGGGCGAACTCCTCTTCTGGCTCGGCGAGGACCGGATCCTGTTCGGCTCCGACTACGCGCTGTGGAACCCCGACTGGCTCGTCGACCAGGTGATGAACGCCGATCTCACGGAGGAACAGAAGGACGAGTACGGCGTCGAACTCGACGTCGACACCATGAAGAAGGTGATGGGCGAGAACGCCGCGGAGCTGTACGACATCGACATCGAGGAGAAGAAGCGCCAGTTCCGCGACGACGACATCACCCAGAAGTTCGACCTCGAGGCCCACTACGGCGGCGACGCGGGGGCCGCGGCGGACTGATGTCGGGGAGCAGCGCCGACCCGACGACCGACGCCGGGAGCGACACCGGCGGCGACTCACCGGGCGACCCCAGGGGGGACCCGACGGACGACCGACGCGGGATCCCGGCGGTCAGAGCTCGTCTGGACCGCGTCGAGGACCCGGAGCTCGCCCGCTCCATCGTCGAGCTCGACTACGTCGACGCGATCGACATCGACGGCGACCGCGTGACGGTCCGGTTCACGCTCCCGACCGCGTGGTGTTCGCCCGCCTTCGCGTGGATGATGGCGACCGACGCCCGCGACGAGGTCGAGGGGCTCGGCTGGGTACGCGAGGCGCGGATCGAGCTCTGCGACCACATGCACGAGACGGAGATCACGACGGGCGTCAACGCCCGCGACACCTTCGGCGAGACGTTCCCGGACGCGGACGGCGGGGTGGCGGCGGTGCGGGCGGCCATCGCCGACAAGGCCCGCGTCTCGACGCAGCGGGAGGCGATCGACGCGCTGCTCGACGCCGGCGTCGCCCCCGAACAGGTCGTCGCCCTCGAACGCTCGGACGTCGACGTCGCCGACGAGACGGCACACGTCTCGCTCGACGGGCTCGCCGTCGTCGTCGACGCCGACCCGATCGACGACTACCTGGACCGGGCGACTGAGAGCGGCCACGTGACGGGCCCGGACGACACGCTGTTCCTGACGCCCGAAGGCGACCCCATCGAGGCGGACCGGCTCGACGTCGTCCAGAAGCGCTCGCGGCTCGCGGCCGTCAACATCGACGGACAGGGCGCCGTGTGCGACGCGCTGCACCGAGCGCGACACGGACTGGACGGCCCCGGCTCGTAGGGCGGGTCCGCCGGATCGGTCACCGGATCGGACCGAGTCCACCGAGCCCGCTTCCCCCTGTCCGATCCTCCTCCTCGGGCTCGCCGTGCCCCGCCTTCTCCAGTCCGTGCCGGCCGCTCGCGGCCCACTCGTCGCGGTCCCAGCCGCACGCCGGACACTCGCTCTCGTCCCAGTCGAAGGGCTCGCCGCAGCCGAGGCAGGCGTTCTCCGTGTTCATGGCTCACGGTACGCAGGGACTGACAAAAGCGTTCACAACAGCTCGCGGAACGCCCCGAGCGGCGGGAACCGGAGCGGCTCTCCGGCGTCGCCCTCCTCGACACCTGCGTTCGGGTCGACGACGACCGGTGCCAACCGGTCCGCGTCGGGGACGAGCGGGGAGTCGAACGCGCCGGGTCCCATGCCGTTCACCGGCACGCCCGGAGCGAGTCGGGTGAACGCGGGCAACGCGAGGAGGTCGGCGCCGCGGTAGGTCTCCTTGCCGCGGAGGAAACAGGGGCGGCGGTCGCCCTCGATCTCGATCGTCGGGTGGACGTGACCGATCACGTACCGGTCCGCCGCGGTCGACGGGACCTCGTGGCCGTGACAGACGACGGTTCGGGGTGCGGTGTCATCGTGGTCGGACGGATCGCCGCCGGTCGGGGCGTCTCCCCGGTCGCGTCTTTCGCCGAGGACGTACTCCCCGTGAACCGGCTCGTCCCACGCGTCCGCGAGGGCGGTGTCGTGGTTGCCCGCGACGAGTTCGAGGGCGGCGCCGTTCGCCTCGCAGGCGTCGCGAAGCGCCGCTAGGGTTCCGAGGCTCCGGTCGCTCACCCGGTCGAAGGTGTGGACGACGTCGCCGGCGACGATGACGGTCGCGGGGTCGAACCGCGCCGCGAGCCCGGCGAGTCGGCCGACGAGATCCTCGCGCTCGCCGAGCGGGAGGGTGACCGCGGACGCCTCTCCGAGCGCGTCGTGGCGGCCGAGGTACGCCGCGCGGTCGCCGAAGGCGACGTCCGTCATCGACCGTCCCCCGTCATCGACCGCCTCACCGGCCGAAGCCGGTCGGCGGATCGGCGCGGTCGGTCCGGGGGGCGGGGCGGCCCCGACCGCCCCTCTCGCCCCTCTCCCTTGCGCCCCCGGCGTGGTTCCGGGCGGTCGCGTACGCCTCGCGGACGCGGCGGAACGACTCCTCGTCGCCGCCCTGGTCCGGGTGCGTCTCCTTGACGCGATCGCGGTAGGCGCGCTTCACCTCGGCGGCGTCGGCGTCGCGGGCGACGTCGAGCTCGGCGAACGCCGCGGCGACCGGATCGCGGCGGCCCCGGTCGACCGACGGGTCCGGGCCCCAATCGGGCTCGATCACGTCGAAGGGGAGGCGACGGCCGAGTCCGCGCCCCGGCATCTCGTGTTCGCAGAGGACGGTGTAGACGCCCTCGCCCTCCAGCCTGAAGTAGTCGTGCGCGTCGAACGTGATGGCGACTCCGCGTTCGGGGAGGTAGAAGGGGACGGACACGTCGCCGAGCGCGTGTTCCTCGCGGAACCGCTCGTCGATCGCCGTCAGGTACTCGCGGATCTCGCGGCGGCGCCGCTCGTCGCCCGCGACGCTCCGGCCGTCGCCGGCAGCGGCGACGCTCGGAGCGACGAACCGAGTCCCGAGGTAGAAGACGACCGCCGCGAGCGTGGAGGCGACGCCGCCTATCGCGACCCCCAGCAGGACCCACGGCGGCACCGCGCTGATGAGATCGACGACCACGATCCACGTAACGGCTCGGCGCCTATCAACCCCTCGGCGGGGGAACGACGCGACCGGCCCGCGCACCCGCCGCCGTCAGATCAGTTCCTTCGCTTCGAGCCCGTCGATGATGTCGTCGACGAGCTCCTCGGCGGTGTCGTAGGGGAACTCCTGTTCGCCCCCGAGCTTCGCGGCGAGCTCCATCGCGGTGAAGCTCACGTCGCCGGCCTCGAACTTCGTGGCCGGGCCGTTCGGGAGCGCCGGAACGAGGTCCATCTGGTTCTCGACGGGGAAGTCCGCGCCGCCGAACGCGTCGAGAAACTGTTCGCGGAGCTCCGCCTTGACGTCGGACATACACCCACCTCCCGGGAGGGACCGCAAAAGCGTTGCGGAACAACGATAAATCGGTTTGGCGTTCCCGAACGACGACCGTGCCGGAACCTCCGAACCTTTGTCGCTGGGCCCCAAGCGTCGTCCATGTCGTTCGACTTCGACTTCGACCTGCTGTGCGAGCTGACAGAGGCGCGCGGCGTCCCCGGGTACGAGGACGACGTCCGCGAGATCGTCCGCCGCGAGTTCGCCGATCGCGTCGACCGCGTCCGGAGCGACGCGATGGGGAACGTCGTCGGGACGATCGAGGGGGAGTCCGACTACTCGGTCGCGGTCGCGGCCCACATGGACGAGATCGGCTTCATGGTCCGGCACGTCACCGACGAGGGGTTCGTGCAGGTCGATCCGCTCGGCGGCTTCGACGCCCGCGTGCTCCGAGCGCAGCGCGTCACCGTTCACGGCGAGGAGGACCTCACCGGCGTCATCGGCTCCGTGCCGCCGCACACGCTCACGGACGAGCAGAAAGAGGAGGACGACGAGGTCAAAGACGTGTTCATCGACGTCGGACGCGACGCCGACGACGTGGCCGACCTCGTCGGCGTGGGCGACCTCGTCACGCTCGACCAGACGACGACGCGCATGGGCGACCGGATCACGGGAAAGGCGCTCGACGACCGGATCTGTCTGTTCGCGATCCTCGAAGCCGCCCGCCGGATCGACGACCCAGACGTGACGATCCACTTCGCGGCGACGGTGCAGGAGGAAGTGGGGCTCCGGGGCGCGAGCGCGCTCGGCGTCGACATCGACCCCGACCTCGCTATCGCCTTAGACGTCACCGTCGCCAACGACGTCCCGCAGATCGGCGAGGCGGCCGACGCCGTGACCGAACTCGGCGAGGGGACCGCGATCAAGCTGAAGGACTCCTCGGTGATCACCAGCCCGAAGGTCCACGGCCGGCTGACCGACGTGGCCGAGGCGGAGGGCATCGATCACCAGCACGAGGTGTTGCCGGCGGGCGGCACCGACACCGCCGGGTTCCAGAACACCGCCGGCGCGAAGCCCGTCGGCGCCATCTCGGTCCCGACGCGGTACCTCCACACCGTCACCGAGACCGCCGACGGCGGGGACGTCGAGGCGACCATCGACCTCCTCACCGCGTTCCTCGACTCCGAGACCGGCGAACACGACTACACCTTATAAACAACCACGCGGTGGCGCGCGCCTCCGAGTGGCCGTCGCTGGCGGCCGTGAGGAGCGCGCACGAGGGAGTCGCTGGCGGCCGTGAGGGGCGCGCACGGGGGAGTCGCTGGCGGCGCCGCCGCCAGCGACGAGGTTGGGGAGGCGTGAGGCTGTGGTGCTGTGCGGGCGAGCGGATTCAAAGGGGCAGTCGCGAGGACGAAGCACGGCGACGCAAGGACCGCAGGGAACGAGCGAAGCGAGTGACCGAGGACCGCAGCGAGCCGCGCGAGTCGTCGCGGCTGGGGCTTTGGAGGTCTTCACCGTCGGTTCGGCATCGATTATTTATAACCGAGCGGCTGGGGCTTTGGAGGTGCTCACTACAGAGTTCGCTTATAAGGAAACGGCTGAGGATCTGTCTCCACTCGCTGTTCCGTCGCGACGAACAACTCGACCGCCTCACACGTCGTATCGCCGGACCGCTTATTAGTCACCGCCCGAACCACCGTGCGTGGACGAACTCGTCGTGAGCACGGAGGTGTACGCCGACCCGGAGGAGGTGTACGAGTTCCTGCTCGACTTCCCGGGGTACGCGCGCTACTCGAAGTACCTCGACGACGTGCAGACCCTCGAGGGCGACGGCGGTCCCGGTACCCGCTACGCGCTCCGGTTCGCCTGGTGGAAGGTCGCGTACACGGCCCACTCGCGGGTGACCGGCGTCGAGCCGCCCGCGCGGATCGACTGGGAGATCACGAAGGACATCGACGCGAGCGGCTGCTGGCGGGTGACGCCGGCGGAACCGAACGACGGTTCCGAGGGGGACGTCGACCCCGCCTGCGAGGTCGCGCTCGAAGTCGAGTTCGACCCGGACTCGGCCAGCTCGGACGCGCTCGATCTCCCGCGGCTCGTCTCCTTCGACTGGGTGCTGAAGAAGGCGATTCCCCTCATCCGGACCGAGGCCGAACGGGTCATCGAGCGCGCGGTTCGCGACCTGGAGGGGTCGACACGCGACGTGGACCTCGACGTGTACGTGGACTCCGAGCGGATCTAACCGCGGGCGACGAATACGCGGCACAACGGGTGCCGTCACCGAGTCGAAGGCCTTAATATATCCAGCGGGGAACGATGAGACGCGCAGCGGGCTCGTAGATCAGTGGTAGATCATCCCCCTGGCACGGGGAAGGCCCGGGGTTCAAATCCCCGCGAGTCCATGTTTTCGCGCCGTGAGCAACACCGCGAGCGGCGCACCACTGCAACGAGCGGGATTCGAACCCTGCCAGTCGCGCACAGCGAACGGTGTGAGCGAGCACGTCTGGCTCTGGTTCACAATCCCCGCGAGTCCATTCCGACTTCTCCGTCGTGTCTGTCGTTGGTAAACACGCAGTAGATTCGTTAAAACGCCAGATATCGGTGGGATCGCGGTATCGTCCCCGTCCCCCAGCGGATCGATCAACCTCGGAATTCGGGTCCGGGTCGCCGCAGTCGGTCGATTCACTGGGGGCGAAAACCGATAACCGCGCCCATCGCTGTCTCGCGTACGACTGCTTCCGCCGCGTGAGTCGCGGGAGCGCCGTCGGCCGACGAGTGATACGTGGCCGGAAGCGGCCTCGCCTCGGCCGCCGACATCCCCACGGTGGGGTCCCAGACGGTCCCGGTCAGAACGTCGTCGGGAACAGCACGTACACGAACGCCGATGTCGCCAGGCCACCGACGACCAGGTAGTACGCCACCGGGATCAGGTTCAGTCTGACGACCCGGCCGGTCTTTCCGACGAGGCCGACGGTCGCCAACGCGGCGATCACGTTGTGAATGGCGATCGTGTTCCCGATGGACGCACCGATCGTCTGGGCGCCGACGAGCAGCTGCGTCGAGACCCCGATCTCTTGGGCGACCTCGAACTGGAACGCCGCGAACGTGATGTTGCTCACGGTGATCGATCCGGCGATGAATGCCCCGAGCGTTCCCACGACGGGAGCGAAGAAGGGATAGGCCCCGCCGAGCAGCGACGCCGTCGCGCTCGCGAGCACGACGATCATGCTTCCGTCGGCGGTCGCGCCGGGGTGGGACGCGGTCTGTAACATGACCTCGACCATCGCGATGACGAACATCAACGCTATCGCCGGCGAGACGATCTTTTCCGCGCCCTCGCGCCACGCGTCCGTCACGTCGCCGCGCCCCATTCCGAAGATCGGCACCGCGAGCAGCGCGCTGACGAGCAGCCACGTCCCGGGGACGTACGCCCAGCCGATCGTGCCGCTGATCGTCGTGCCGGCGATTCCGTCCCACGCGAGCTCCATGCCGGGTCCTTCCTGAAGGAACGTCGCGACCGGGGTGACGACGCGAGTTCCGACCAGCAGCACGACGAGAACGAGATACGGCGACCACGCCCGAAACAATGACATCGACGGCCCGTCCATCGTCGCGTCGGCGGCGGCCTCGTCGTCGGTCGATCTACCGCCCGGTTCGATGGTCCCGACCCAGTGGTCCGGCCACTCCTCGCGGGGCGGGAACTCCCATTCGTCCTCGGGGAGGAGGTAGCCCGCTTTGAGCGCCGCAACGACGACCGCGCCGCCGACCATCGCGGCGATGAGCGACGGCAGTTCGGGACCGATAAGCCACGCTACGGCGACGTACGGCACCGCGAACGCGACCCCCGCGAATAGGCACAGAGGGGCGACCGCCCACAGCGCCGAGAGGGACCGATCGTCAGCCTCCGGCTCACCGAAGTAGTAGACGACCATCCCGACCGCGACCATCGGCATCAACGTTCCCAAGAGTCCGTTGAACACGGCGCTCCACGCGCCGGCGGCTGTCGCGTAGGTTCCGACCGACTCGAACCCGCCGGCAGTGATGGACTCTGACACGGCCGCCAGCGGCTGCTGGAACCCGACGATGACCGGCGTCCCGACCGCACCGAACACGGTTGCGACCGCGTGACCGATCAGCGCCGCGACGACGGCAGCCAGGGCCGGGAAGCCGAGCGCCAAGAGCAGCGGGGCGACCACGGCCGCGGGCGTCCCGAACCCGGCAACGCCCTCGATGAACGTCGCGAGAAAGAAGCCGAGCAACACGACTTGCACCCGGCGATCGTCGCTGATCGACGCGAACCCGGCGTTGATCCGGTCGACAGCGCCGGAGTTCATCAGCGTGTACAGTAGCACCAACGCGCCGAAGACGATCCAGAGGATCTCGACGGCGGCCATCGCCCCGTCGACGGACGCGGCGAGGATCCACGTCGCGGGCATCTCCCACGCGAGGAACGCGACAATGGCGGCCGCCAGCCACGCGACCGGCATCGCCCGCGCCGCCGGCCAGAGCAGCCCCACCAGCAGCGCGGCCACGACGACGAGCGGGACCAACGCGAGCGGCGCGCCAGCTGACAGCGTCACCGGCTTCCCTCCGCGTCGGGTGCGCGTCGCTTCGGGCACGGTATGACGGACTCGAATCCTCTCGCGTTCCCGCTCGGTGGCCGGTTCCATCGGGAGCGTGTACCGCCTCGACGCCGTCCTCTATCCACGACCATTACGCGCATCGTTTCCGTAAGAACCGTCCATGTGAATAAACGCCCGGTACGGTTCTCAAACCGCCGGACTCCACGCGGAATCAGGATCCGCTCCGTCAGTTTTTCACGTCGGTGTTCGGTCCCTGTTCCGGCACCTGCAGTCGCCGGGCGACCGCGACGAACAGCCCGACCCCGATCAGGTAGAGCCGCCACCCCGCGTTCGCGATCGGGAAGATCCGGTTGACCGGCTCCTCGGTCACCTCGTCGGGGTCGCGGGGCTCCACCGGGTTGTTGACGTGGACCGTCTCCGTGGTGCCGCCCTCGCCGGCGTCGACCCGCCGCCCGCCCGTCTCCGGGTCGATCTGGACGTCGACGAACGTCTGTACGAGCCCGTCCGTCGTCGACAGGGCGAGCTCCCCGTCGAGGAGGTAGAACCGGTCCCGAAGCGGCCAGAGCGCGTTCACGCCGTCGAGGTGGGCCCAGTCGAGCGAGACGTGTGCGAAGACGTGCACGAACAGCCCGACCCACGCCACCGCGATCCATCGGTCGGCGAGCCGTTCGCGGAGCGCGGAGCGCTCCCGCATCCGGGTGTCGTAGTAGAGCAGCGCGGCCGCGGCCGCCGGCAGCACGAAGTTGTGCCCGACCGTTCGGTGGGCCCCGGGCATGAACGGGCCGAGGAAGCTGTCGACCTCGGGGACGATGACGATCGCGAGCACGACTGCCAGCGCCCGTCGATCGTAGCGGTCACCGAGCAGTCCGGCCGCGAGCACCAGCGCGAACCCGGCGTGGACGACCGTCGAGACCATCTACCGGCTCACCCCCGCGGACCGCTCGGCGCCTCCTCGATTCTTCCGGCGGAAGCGCACCGCCAGCGTCGCGGCGGCGGCGGCGACGACGACCAGCTGCCAGCCTCTCCGAACCAGGTGGAGCTCGCGACCGGCGCCGAGCGAGAGCCCGGGCCGTCCGTCGGGGTTCGCGAACGTCGGGATCGCGTACGACGCGGTCGTCCCGGGGCTCTCGAGCGGGAGGATCCCCGGGCCCGCAGCGCCGAGCGAGACGAACGTCTGGACGACTCCGTCGCGCGTCGAGAGGACGAACCGCCCATCGAGGAGGTAGTAGGCGTCGTGGAGCGGGTACAGCAGGTTCACTCCCTCTCGACCGAACAGGTCCGGACCGATCCCCGCGACGAGGAACGCGGCGAGCGCCACCCACGCGACGCGGACGCCTCGCCACCCGGCCCGGTCGCGGACCCGGGAGGAGTCGCGGATCGCGGTGTCCCAGTAGAGCGCGGCGCCCGCGAGGAGCGGGAGCCAGACGGCGTGAAACAACGCGTTCGTCGCGCCCGGAACCACGAGACTCGCGGTCGCGTCGAGGTCCGGGAGGACCGCGGCGGCGACGACGACGGCGACCGAGCGCCGGTCGAAGGCGGCTGCCAGCAGGGCGGCCGCGAGCAACGCGCCGACCGCGGCGGCGACCAGCGTCGGAGCCATACCGCCTCTGACGGTCGCACGAGAATAAGCGCTCCGGGGAGGGGGTTACCAGAGACAGGCGGATCAGGAGCCGTCTTCTTGCCGGTCCGAGTCTCTCTCGGAGTCCGGCTCGACCGCGTCAGCGGGGATGAACTCGTCGGAGCCGGACGGAGCCGAGAACTCGGTCGCAGACTCGTCGGACGCCCCCTCGGTCGCCGTCGTCGTCGCCGCCGCGGAGTCGCCGGTCGCCGCGGAGTCGTCGGCGACCGTCACCGCCTCGGGGTCCGCCGCCGATTCCTGGACCGCCGCCACCTCCTCCGCCGCCGATTCCTGGACCGCCCCCACCCCCTCCGCCGCCGGCTCTCCGAGCAGGGCGGTCGCCATCTGCCGGCAGACGTACGCGACGAGGTTCGTGACGTGGAGCGCGACGAGCACCCCACCGATTCCGACGGCGACCGCCAGCAGCGCCTCGGGCAGCGTGTCGATCGCCCACGTCACCGGCTCCCCGTTGGACTCGCCGAAGGTGGCCACGTATGGGTACCGCAGCGGTGCGAGGACCAGCGGGAGCCCGGTCGCGAGCGCGGCCACGGGGACGAACGCGACCACGGTGACGAAGTACTTCAACAGGAGGAAGCCGACGCCCCGCCACGTCGACGCGGCGTCGACGTACTTCCTGACGCCGCCGACCGCGCCGCCCGCGTCGTCCGCCACGTCGTCGTATCGTTCGAGATCGGTGCCCAACAGCCGGTTGGCGAGCCAGCGCTCGAAGCCGGCGGCGATCCGGGCGCCGAGCAGGGTCGCCACGAGCACGACGAACCCGACGAGCACGACTGAGAGGAGGAGTCCGAACAGGAACCCGAACGAGAACAGCGCCGAGTAGAGGAACCCGAGCGGAATCGCGAGCAGCAGGTACAACAGGTGTCTGTACGTCCGACCGTCGACTAGGACGCCGACGACCGGGAGGGTGGAGGGTGAGCGGCGAGAGACCATGGACGGTCAAATCCGGTCTCCGAACCGACATAAATCGGTCGCTCCCGGCGCTCGGACCGACGGCGTCCCCCGGCTATCGGTCGGGGCGATCGCGACCTCTTCACCCGATGAAGAAGTCGATCGCGTTCCCCGTCGACTGTCCCTTGTACAGCTCCGAGTAGCCGCAGTTCGCGCAGGAGACCACGACGAACGCGCGGTTCTGCACGTCGAACATCTTGGTGAGGCCGGTGCCGCTGGTCGCGATCTCGTCCGTCTCCGTCTCCTCGCTCCCGCACTTCGGGCAGCCGTCGTCGCCATCGCCGAGGTCGGCCGCTTCCGGGTCGACCCGCGCGTCCTCGCCGGATCCTTTCGGCGTGTTGGCCGCGTCGTTGCCGAACACCGAGTACTTCGCCTCGTCGTCGTTGTCGTCGGAGGGCATCGACCTCGTCTGCTCACGCGACCGATAAACGTCTTTGGGCTCCGCGCCGCCCGCGACGTCGCTCCCGCTCCTGTCGTCTACTCGTCTATCTCGTCGACGAGGTCGTCGGCGACGCCGACGTATCCCGCCGGCGTCAGCGCTCGCAGCTCCTCGCGCACGCTCTCGTCGACGTCGAGGTCGGCGAACAGCTCGCGGAAGTCGCCGAGCGTCACGGACCGTCCCCGCGTCAGCTCCTTGACGCGCTCGTAGGCGTCGGTGTCGCCTTCGCGCCGGAGGATCGTCTGGACGGCCTCGCCGATCACCTCGGGCGTCGCCTCCAGCTCCTCGCGCATCACGGCCTCGTTCGGCACCACCTTCGCGAGCCCGTTCTCGGCCTTCGAATAGCCGATGAGACAGTGCGCCAAGGCGGCGCCGACGTTGCGCTTGACGGTGGAGTCGGAGAGGTCGCGCTGGAGCCGGGAGGTCGTCACGTAGTCGGCGAGGAAGACGAGGTCCGAGTTCGCCTTCGAGAGGTTCCCCTCGCTGTTCTCGAAGTCGATCGGGTTCACCTTGTGCGGCATCGTCGACGATCCCGTCTCGCCCTCGACGGCCCGCTGACCGAGGTACCGGTCGGAGACGTACAGCCACGCGTCCCGGTTCAGATCGAGCAGGACGTTGTTCACCCCTCGCAGCGCGTCGAACAGCGCCGCGAGGTCGTCGCAGGGGTTCACCTGCGTCGCGAGCGGCGTGTGCTCCAACCCGAGCCCGTGGACGAACGACCGGGAGAACGCCCGCCAGTCGACGTCCGGATAGGCGGCGTCGTGGGCGGCGTAGGTCCCGGAGGCGCCCGCCAGCTTCCCGGAGAGGTCTCCGTTCGCGACGACGACCCGGCCGAGCGCGCGGCCGAGCCGCGCCGCGTACACCGCCATCTCCTTCCCGAACGTCGTCGGCGTCGCGGGCTGGCCGTGGGTGCGCGCGAGCATCGGGGTTCCACGGTGCGCCTGCGCGAGGTCGACGAGCGCGTCTCGGACCTCGCGGACCGCGGGCACGAGCACCTCGCTCACCGCGGGCTTGAGCAGCATCCGGTGCGCGAGGTTGTTGACGTCCTCGCTCGTGAGGCCGAAGTGGATCCACGGGTAGAGCGCCTCGCCGTCGCCGATCGGTCCCGACTCCTCCAGCCCGTCCAGCCGCACTCGGAGGAAGTACTCGACCGCCTTCACGTCGTGGTTGGTCGCGGCGTACCCCTCGGCGCCCTCGACCTCGAGCGCCTTGATCAGGCGCGCGTCCTCCGCCGAGAACGACTCGTGTATCTCGCGGAGCGCCGTCTCTTCGGCCTCGTCGAACCCGATGGGCGTCGCGTCCAGCGCGGCGAGCTCGATCAGGTACTCGACCTCGACGCGGGTCCGGGCGCGCATGAGCGCGGCCTCGCTCGCGTACGGCGACAGCGGCGCCGTCCGCGAGGCGTATCGACCGTCGAGCGGCGAGACGGCGGCGAGGGGGTCCGACCGCGACAGGCCCGAGATGGCGTGGTCCGTCATGTCCGCGACTGCCGCCGGAGCCAGCAAAAGCGTGTCGATGGCGAGACGCACGGACGTGGATAAGTGCGCGGCGTTTCGAGGTATGAAATGCTGATTGTATCCGCAAACGTGGATCCTCGGGCGGTACGGACCGCAATCGATATAGGCGATCGGTCGGACAACTCGCGTATGAAGATCGCCGGACTCGCGAGCAACCGGGGGCGGAACCTCAGACACATCGCCGACGTCGCGCCGGGGGGCGCGGAGCTGTCCGTCGTCCTGACGAACCGGGAGCAGGCGCCCGTCCTGGAGGCCGCGACGGAGCGTCGGGTCCCGACCGAGGTCGTCGAGCGCGAAGAGGGGGAGTCGCGTGCGTCCCACGAGCGCCGGATCCTCGACCGGCTCGCCGACTACGACTTCGATCTCGTCTGCCTCGACGGGTACATGCGCGTGCTCACCGACGAGTTCCTGGACGCGGCGCCGACGACGCTGAACGTCCACCCCTCGCTTCTGCCCGCCTTCCTGGGGATGAACGCTCACGAGGCGGTGCTCGACGCGGGCGTGCGCACGACCGGCTGTACCGTCCACGTCGTCACCGAGGAGGTCGACGGCGGTCCGATCGTGACCCAGGAGCCGGTCCCCGTCTACGCCGACGACGACGCGGGGTCGCTCAAAGATCGGGTGCTCTACGACGCGGAGTTCGCGGCGTACCCGCGGGCGGTTCGGTGGTTCGCGGAGGGGCGCGTGACGGTCGAGCGCGAGGGCGGTGACGTCGTCGGCGTCGCCGTCCGGGGCGACGTCGGGGGCGACTTCCCCGAGCGTCGGTTCGTCTCCGAGGAGCGCGCCGAGACGCTGCGCTACGGGGAGAACCCGCATCAGGACGCGGCGCTGTACGTCGACGACGGCTGCGAGGAGGCCGGCGTCGTCGGCGCCGACCAGCTGAACCCCGGCGCGAAGGGGATGGGGTACAACAACTACAACGACGCGGACGCCGCGTTGAACCTCGTGAAGGAGTTCGACGAGCCCGCAGCGGCCGTGATCAAGCACACGAACCCGGCCGGCTGCGCGACCGCCGACGCCCTCGCGGACGCGTACGACCGCGCGCTGCGGACCGACGCGAAGTCGGCGTTCGGCGGCATCGTCGCCCTGAACCGCGAGTGCGACGCCGACACCGCGACAGCGGTCGCCGACTCGTTCAAGGAGGTCGTCGTCGCGCCGGGTTACACCGACAGCGCGCTCGACGTGCTCCGCGAGAAGAAGAACCTCCGCGTGCTCGACGTCGGCCCGCTCGGCGAGGGCGACGACCGTTTCTCCGAGCGGTTCACGGAGAAGCCCATCGTCGGCGGGCGGCTGGTACAGGAGCGGGACCTACAGTCGCCCGCGGCGGCCGACCTGGAGGTCGTCACCGAGCGCGAGCCGACCGAGGAGCAGCTGAAGACGATGACGTTCGCGTGGAAGACGCTCAAACACGTCAAGTCGAACGGAATCCTGTTCGCGACCGGCACCGAGACGGTCGGCGTCGGCATGGGACAGGTCTCTCGCGTCGACGCCGTGACGCTCGCGGCGATGAAGGCCGAGAAGGACGCGGAGGGCAAGTCCGCCGAGGGCGCCGTGATGGCCTCGGACGCCTTCTTCCCGTTCCCGGACGCGATCGAGGAGGCCGCCGAGGCCGGGATCGAGGCCGTGATCCAGCCGGGCGGCTCCGTCAACGACGAGGACGTGATCGCCGCCGCCGACGAACACGACATGGCGATGGCGTTCACCGGGTCGCGCTGCTTCCGTCACGACTGAGCGGACGCGCCCGTCCGGACCGGTACGACCGTCGCCGGGGGCTGAACGCCGCTTCCGAGCCCCGTCGGTCGTGAGTAGTTTTCGAGACCGCTGCAGTGCGGGAATGTGAGGCTGCAACCGTTTATATATGGCTTCTCGACGCGCCGGTACCGCGCGCCGTCGATCGAACCGACCGGCTCACGGGCGGACCGCCGTTCGCCTCAGTCGTCGCTCGACGCCTGCCCGGTCGGGTCGCTCGCGGCGCCGGGAACGGCCTCGGCCGCCGCCGGCGGCTCGTCGCGCACGTCGGCGCCCCTCCCCTCGGCGATGACGTCGGCGTACGCGTCGGGGAAGACGCGCACGAAGCCGTCCAGGGTCGCGGCCCAGTCGTCGAGCAACTCGGCCGCGCGGTCGCTGTCGGTGTACGCGCGGTGGTTCTCCACGAGGCGGCGCAGCATCCGCTCGTCCGACTCGTCGAGGGTCTCCGAGAGGGAGACCATTCCGCGGTTGACGCGGTCGCCGAGCCGGTCGTCGGGGTCGTACACGTAGGCGACGCCGCCGGACATCCCGGCCGCGAAGTTGCGGCCCGTGTCGCCGAGCACGGCGACGACCCCGCCGGTCATGTACTCGCAGCCGTGGTCGCCGACGCCCTCGACGACCGCCTTCACGCCGGAGTTGCGGACGCCGAACCGCTCGCCGACGACGCCGTTGACGTACACCTCGCCCGCGGTGGCGCCGTACAGCCCCACGTTGCCGGCGACGACGTTCTCGGCGGGGTCGTAGCCCGCTTCGTCGGGGGTGTTGACCACGAGCCGGCCGCCGGAGAGCCCCTTCCCGAGGTAGTCGTTGGCGGCGCCGGTCAGTTCGAGGGTGATCCCGGGCGCGAGGAACGCGCCGAAGCTCTGGCCCGCGTAGCCGTCGAACCGGCAGGTGACGGTGTCGTCCGGGAGCCCCTCGCCGCCGTGTTCCGAGACGACGCGGTTCGAGAGGGTCGCGCCGACCGCGCGGTCGACGTTCTCCACGTCGCGGGTGAGCGCGACGGGCGCGCCGTCCTCGATGGCCGGGGCCGCCTCGTCGATGAGGCCCCAGTCGAGCAGCGTCTCGACGTCGGCGTCCTCCTGCTCGCGGGTCTTCGTCCGGGCGTCGCCCGCGGGCTCGGCTATGACCGCCGAGAGGTCGAGGTGCTTCGCCTTCTCGTGGTCCGTCTCGCGCTGGGAGAGCAGCTCGGGGCGCCCGATGAACTCCTCGACCTCCGTGTAGCCGAGCTCGGCCATGAGCTCGCGGAGCTCCTGGGCGATGAACGTCATGTAGTTGATGACGTGGTCCGGCTGGCCGGGGAAGCGCTGACGGAGGTCCTCGCGCTGGGTCGCGACGCCGACCGGACAGGTGTTCTCGTGGCACTGCCGGGCCATCACGCAGCCGGCGGTGACGAGCGACGCGGTGCCGAACACGTACTCCTCGGCGCCGAGGGCGGCGGCGACCGCGACGTCGCGGCCGGTCTTGAGCCCGCCGTCGGCGGTGACGCGGATGCGGTCGCGCAGGCCGGTCGCGCGGAGCATCTGGTTCGCCTCGGCGAGCCCGAGCTCCCACGGGAGCCCCGCGTTCTTGATCGACGTCTTCGGCGACGCCCCCGTCCCGCCGGAGTGGCCGGAGACGTGTACGACGTCGGCGTTCGCCTTCGCGACGCCGGCCGCGATGGTGCCGATCCCCGCCTCCGAAACCAGCTTCACGTTGACGTCGGCCTCGGGGTTCGCGGCCTTCAGGTCGAAGATCAGCTGCTTGAGGTCCTCGATGGAGTAGATGTCGTGTTGCGGCGGCGGCGAGATGAGACCGACGCCCGGCGTGGAACACCGGACGTGCGCGATCATCTCGTTGACCTTCTCGCCGGGGAGGTGCCCGCCCTCGCCGGGCTTGGACCCCTGCGCCATCTTGATCTGCAGCTCGTCCGCGCTCGCGAGGTACTCGGCGGTGACACCGAACCGCCCCGAGGCGACCTGCTTTACGTTACACTCCTTCTCGGTGCCGAACCGCTCCGGCGGCTCGCCGCCCTCGCCCGTGTTCGACTTCGCGCCGAGCCGGTTCATCGCGATGGCGTTGTTCTCGTGGGCCTCCGGCGAGATGCTCCCGAGGCTCATCGCGGCCGTCGAGAAGCGCTCGACGATCGACTCGACCGGTTCGACCTCCTCCACCGGCACCGGGTCGCGCTCGGACTCGAACTCGAGGAGACCCCGGAGCGTCTGCAGCTCCTCGGACTGGTCGTTCACCAGCTCCGCGAACTCCCGGTACTGCTCGTAGTCACCCCCCCGGACCGCCTGCTGGAGCGTCCCGACCGTCTGCGGGTTCCAGCCGTGTTTGATCCCCGACGAGCGGTGCTCGTACTCGCCCGTGGTCTCGAGTTCGGGGTCGGCGCCGAACGCCATCGCGTGACGCGTCCGGAGGTCGCCTTCGATCTCCTCGATCCCGATCCCCTCCGTGCGGATCTCGGTCCCCTCGAAGTACTCGCCGACGAACTCGGAGGCGAGCCCGACCGCCTCGAAGATCTGGGCGCCCTGGTACGACTCCATCGTCGAGATGCCCATCTTCGCCATCGTCTTGAGAAGACCGTCCTCCAGGGCCCCGCGGTACGCCGCCAGCGCCTCGTCCTCGTCGGCGCCGTCCGGCCCCGCCACGACGTCCGCGATGGAGTCGTACGCGAGGTACGGGTCGATCGCGTCGGCGCCGTAGCCGACGAGCGTCGCGACGTGGTGGACCTCGTGCGGCTCTCCCGACTCGACGACGAGTCCCGCGCGGTTGCGCAGGCCGTTCCGGACGAGGTGGTGGTGGACCGCGCCGGTCGCGAGCAGGCTCGGGACCGCGAGCCGGTCCGGGCCGACCGCGCGGTCGGAGAGGACGACCACGTCGGAGCCGTCCTCGATCGCCGCCGCGGACTCGTCGCGGATCCGGGTGACGGCGTCGACGAGCGACCCCTCCCGGTCGTACGTCGCGTCCACCGTCGCCGAGGAGAACGCGGGCCCGTCGCCGTCGACGGGGCTCCCGTCCAGCGCCTTCAGCGCGGCCGCCTCGCCGTCGGTGAGGATCGGCGAGTCGGAGACGATCTGCTCGGCGTGTTCGGGGGTCTCGTCGAGCAGATTCCGCTGGTTCCCCATCCGGGTCTCCAGCGACGTGACGAGCTCCTCGCGGATGTAGTCGATCGGCGGGTTCGACACCTGCGCGAACAGCTGCTTGAAGTAGGTGAACAGCGGGCGGTCGACGTCGGCGAGGACCGACAGCGGCGTGTCGTCGCCCATCGAGCCGACCGGGTCCTTCCCGTCTCTCGCCATCGGCTCGACGAGGTGGTTCAGCGAGTCGGTCGTGTAGCCGAACGCGGCCTGGTGGGTCCGAACGGTCGGGTCCTCGTCGCTCTCGTCGTCCTCGGATTCGGTCTCACCGCCGACGTCGGTCTCACTGCCGACCTCGCGCACCACGTCGTCGAGGTCGACCTGCCGCTCCGCGACCCACTCGCCGTACCGGTCGTCGGTGAGGTCGTCGAACACCTCGTCGTCGGGGACGATGCGCCCCTGTTCGGGGTCGGCGACGAAGATCTCGCCGGGCTGGAGCCGGCCGCGACGCCGCACCTCCGCCGGTTCCGTCGGCAGCGCGCCGACCTCGCTTCCGACGATCAGCCGGTTGTCGTCGGTCACCTCGTACCGGCACGGGCGGAGGCCGTTACGGTCGAGGACGCCGGCGACGCGGTCGCCGTCGAAGCCGATGACGAGGGCGGGGCCGTCCCACGGCTCGACGAGCGAGGCGTGGTAGTCGTAGAACTCGGTGCGGGCCGCGTCCATCAGATCGTCGTCGCGGAACGCCTCCGGGATCAGCATCCGGAGGGTGTGCGGGAGGTCGCGGCCGGCCTGCAAGAGGAGCTCGACCGCGTTGTCGACGCTGGCGGTGTCCGACTGGTTCGGGTCGTCGATCACCGGCTTGATCGTGTCGAGCTCCGCGCCGAACGCCGGGTGGTCGAGGTCGTTCTCCCGGGCGCGCATCCAGTTGACGTTCCCGCGGATCGTGTTGAACTCACCGTTGTGGACGATGTTGCGGTACGGGTGCGCGAGGTGCCACGCCCCGAGCGTGTTCGTCGAGAACCGCGCGTGGACCAAGGCCACGTGGCTCGCGAAGCGCTCGTCGGTCAGGTCCGGGTAGTAGTCGGCGAGCTGCGAGCCCTTCAGCAGGCCCTTGTACACGACGCGCTGCCGGTCGAGCGAGCAGACGTAGAAGCGACCGGCGCCGTCCACGTCCGCGACCGCGTTCTCGATCTCGCGTCTGGCGGCGTACAGCGCTCGGTCGAAGCCGAGGATCTCGGGATCGGCGTCGTCCGGGAGCGTCTCCTCGCTGGTGAACCGCTCGGCGAGGCCGGCGCCCTCGACGGGCGCGGCGAACAGCTGGGCGACCTCCGGCTCGGAGTCGAGCGCGGTCGCACCGAGGTCCCCGTTGTCCGTCGGAACGGAGCGCCACGCGAGCACTTCCAGCCCGTAGACGGAGAACACCTCCGCGATGACGTCGTGGATCTCGGCCTGCACGCTCGGCTCGGTCGGCATGAACACGGAGCCGACGGCGTACTCATCGGGGAGGTCGGCATCGACGACGTCGCGGAAGAAGTCGTCCGGCCGCGCGACCATGATGCCAGCGCCGTCGCCGGTGTTCTTCTCGGCGCCCGTAGTCCCGCGGTGCTCGAGGTTCTCCAGCAGCCGGACCGCGTCGGTCACCGTGTCGTGGGTGGGAGCCCCGTCGAGGTCGACGATCCCGCCGATCCCGCAGTTCGATCGTTCGTCCGTTACCGCCGCGAGTCCCCCACTGTGGCCCGAGGAGTCCGCGCTCCCCCGGGTGTTACTACGTGGCTCGGTCATGCCTTCCACTCACAGATGATCACTTAAAGGTATAACCCTGATAGGGGTAGGATCCCTCGTACACACATTAGGGAATATAAGGTAATTATTCATCAGGGGTGGATAACCGTTGTCACCGTTACCGAACGATCAGTTACGATTCGGATACGAGTGGGTATCTATCGAGAATTGATATCTAGCAGTCGAGGCGAGTTGGAATCCGTCGAATTATTTGACGATCACGAACTATTCACGCCGACGTGTTCGCGGTCACTCGCCGAACGGCGCGAACGACCCGTTGATGTCCCACTCGTGGATACAGTAGACGTCGCCAGGTTCGTCGACGATACGCCATCCGCTGAACTCCTCGTCCCACCGCTCTCGACGGCCGCACAGCTCGCACTCGCGTTCCCGCGGCGGGGTGATGGTCGCGCTCATGCGCGAAATCAGGGAACGGTCCAGCAAAAGGGTACCGTCGCGCGGCCACGCTCGACCCGGGTTCCCGATCGCGCTCACGGGGCCGCGCCCGCGCTCACAGTGTCCCCGCTCCGATGAGACGAGCGCAGCGGCGTCGACCGACGTCGCGTCGTCACCCTCGGTTCCGCGTTATCACTGCCGTCGCCGCAAGCGCGAGGAGCGCGACGAGCGGACCGAATCCGGGCACGTCGTCCGCCGTCGTACGGATCGGCGCGTCCTCGTAGTCCGGCGTCTCCGGTTCGGTTTCATCGGTGTCCGACTCCGGCTCGGAGTCGTCGACCGCCTCCGATCCCGTGTCGCCCCCGTCCGACTCCGTCGATTCCGCTCCTTCCCCGCCCGCGCGGTCGACGTCGTCTTCGTCCACCGCCGGAACTTCGGTGTCCGAGGCGGACGTGGCCAACACGGCCACCGAACCGTTGAGTTCGGCGGTTCGAAGGTCGGCGGCCGGCCGGATCTCGGACCGCGCGTCCGCTGTTTTGGGGGCCGCGCCCCGGTCGTCGCTGTCCCCCCGGGGATCGCTTGCGGAGGGTCCCCCGCCCTCCGCGCTGCTTTCGTCGACACCACCGCTTCCGCCGGTGTCCTCGCTTCCGTCACCCGCGGCGGTCTCACCGCCCGTGGCGGCCCGGTCGTCGCCTGACGGTTCGCCGTCCGTCGACGGTTCGCCGCCCGTTTCGGTTCCGACGGCTCCGCCGCCGTCACCGTCGACCGACTCCTCGTCGACGTGGCTCCCGTTCTCGTCGGTGCTCTCAGTCGGACCGGTGTCGGGGGTCGTCTCGTCGAAGGTCACCGCCCTCACGGCCGCGTGGTCGGCGTCCGAGTTCGACGCCGCCTCGCGCAGGCGGTCATCCGTCGCGTGGAACTCGGCGGCGAACGACTCACCGTCAGACGGGGCTCCGTCGGTCGCGAGCGCGTCGGTGCCCTCGGCGACGAGGTAGAGCCCGTCGTCGTCGAGGTGGACCGTCGAGTTCGGCGGCACCGACCCGATATCGTCGGCGTCCTCGGAAGTGGTCGTCTCGTTCGTCGACGCGGTCTCTCGGACGCCGAACGCGAGTCCATCGAGTCGGTCGAGGTCCGCCCCGGTGTCGAGCGTCGCGTTCCGCGCCGCCGGGAGCCCGCTCAGTCCCGAGGCGTTCACGGAGTAGACGACGGTCTCGTTCGCGCCGACTGTCGAGGTCGGGGAGAGCGTCTCGTTCGAGATCCCCGCTCTCACCGCGTCCGCGCTGTCGAGGTCGTTCGGTCCGGCTTCGGTCGTGGCGTACGCGGTCATCTCTCTGGTCGACCGGTTTCGTACCGTGACCGTCGCGTTGTCCGCGGCGGTGGCGAGTCCCTGCTCCGATTCGACGCTGATCTCGTAGGTTCCCGGCGAGAGCGTCCCGTTCGGTGTCGACGTCTGAATAGACTCGACGCTCGCCCCCGGTCCGGTGGTGATGAGATCGTCGCTCAGCGAGTCGTTTCCGACCGCGTAGGTGTTGATCCCGACCGACGTACGTCCGGGGGAGGGCGTGGCGAGTTCGGCCGTTGCGACGGTTGTGTTTGAATCTTTTTCTGATATTTTGAGGGCCGTATTATTGTATACATTTGAGAGATTGGAATTCGCTTTTGTTCCAAGATGGATTTGATCTGTATCTGATTCAAGACTCAGGTTTGCCTCTTTACTTGCTAAAACATCTGTTGAACGGGTGACTGATTCTCCCGAATCCGTATTCCAAAATCGTATGTCGTATTTTCCTGGATCTAGGTCTCTGATCGTTGTATTTTGTTCCTTCTCTTTCTCTATAGAAACTTGCTTTTCTTTTGTGAAATCACGATCCTTGTTCTGTGTATGTATAGTAATATTTCTAGTGTTTGGAACTGAGTTAAATTGAATAAATACACCTTCTGACTCGGATGTAGTCGGTGTTTTTGGTGAAAATGATGTATTGATAACTTCTACTTGACTGCCATTCGTACTTGAATTTGATTCAAGAGTATATTTATCGGCTGAAATTTTTGTAGTATTAATGAGTTTAGTTTGGTTATCTATAATGGATGTCTCCGGAGTAATGTTCTCATTCTTCGACTGTAATTTTATTACCTCAGATTTGTTTGACGCTACCTCCATTTTTGTCCCTTGAGAGACAGTTATATTCGATTTATTGTGTATTCGTTCACTCGTTCTCGTGATCTGAGATGAATTTGTAGAAAGAGATGTACCCCCGTATATTGATTTCAGATCTTTAACAAGGATGTCTTCAATATATAGTTTTGACTTATTATTTAGTGCTTCTATTGAATCAAGATCAATTTTTACTGTATTATTAGACACACCTACATTACTAGAGTCCATACTAACAGTGAGATCGGATGATGATTGATTAAAGTATTTGATGCTTATTGATCCTGTTTTCTCTTCTATCCTAGTATTCGTTTTAAGCGATACTGTTCCAAGATCTTGTGATTTATTTGCTTGATAGTGAGTTGGTGATTGAAGTAGTTTTACAGATTCAGGTGCAGTGATTGTTGTTTGCTCTTTGGCGTAAATTATATCCGAAGAGTTTGTCCAGTGGGGGTGGACAGTAACTGCGATATTAACTTTTCCACTGATAGATTCATTATCAATTTTAATTGTCTGTTGTTGACCCTGATTTGCACCAATTTTTTCAATAAGTTCTCCCTCTGATGAGGTCTTCCATACTAATACACGATTTGTAGTGTTATTAATTAGATCTACCTCCTCAAATTTTATTTCATTAGTCTCGTTATCGTACGTGTTGTTTGCCGTGGATATTATTGCTGGATGTTGGATATGAAAACTAGTTAGATCTGATTCTCCATCTTGGGTTGATTCGTACTCGATTTCATTATTTATTTTTGAAATATCCCCATTGTATTTGCTAACATTTGTTGTATTTATATGTTCTATTTCCAAATCAAATGAATCAAGATTATCAATTGCAGAAGGACTAACAATGATTGTAGCATTAGATGTCCCTGGATTTTTAATATATACTTCTGACTCATTTGCTGTCTGACCATTTTTCAGATCATATGAAGAATTATCTTGATCAAATTCAGCTCCCGCTTCAACAAGTTCCCCAACATCAATTCTGATTGGGTCTTCTTCACTATACACTTTTATACCACCTATTGTCTGATTTTCATTAGAACTCACAGAGATGTTGTCAATATGATCAACATTCCATAGAAACCCATTCACTGAGACCGTACCAATACCTACCGCAGCGACAGACCCAACGAGGAGAAAGACGGTTAGTATGACGAACGATCGGCCTTGAGGTGGAGTTCTCCGGACCATCGTGGGGGTCCACGATCTGACGAAGCGGCGGCTAGGGAGCTCTATCGTGCGGTGTCCGACGAGACGAGTCTGCTACGCCGCCGGGCTCTCGTGTCGTGGGATACTCTCACTCGGTTGATTGTTTATAAATGTATTTCGGAACTGGAAGCTTTTGGTAGCTGAAACGAGGGCGGTGGAATTTCCTCGGCTCGTATCGCGGCCGCTATGGGGACGAGACGCGCGGAGAATCCAGCAGTCGTCTCGAACGCGACTCGGAAAGCCGAGCTCAGTGCTCGACCTGTTCCATCAGCGAGAGGATCGAGTCGGCGGCGTCGACGGACGTCGGATGGACGCCGACGAGGGCGATCACGTCGTCTCCGTGCTGTACGGTTGCGACGTACAGGTACACCGGGACGTCCTCCGCGCTGCCGCTCTGTTCCCCCGTGTCCACCTCCGCGTCGATCGTGGTTTCGAGGATCGACACCTCGACCTCCTCGCCGAGGACCGTCCGCGTTTCCGACCCCTGGCTCTCGATCTCGTCGGCCTCGATCTCGGTGTCCTCACCGCCGATCCCCTGCTCGTCGACCTGTTCTAACAGCCGTCGGATCAGTTCGACGTCGTCCGCGCGGACGAGCGGGTTGACCGACTGACCGCCTACCGACGCGTCCGGCGTGCTCGCCACTAACAGCGCCGCCCCGTTCTCGGCGTTCTCGTAGCCCGCCACCCAAGTCGTCGCCGACACCTGCGCGTTCACGCCGGCCACGTCGAACTCCTGTTCGATCGTGAACGACTCCGGGTCCTCGCCCTCGTATCCCGCCTCCGAGGCGGCCGACGACGGGATCCGAGCCGGCTCAGCGTCGAACTCGTAGCTCCCGTCCTCGGCGTCGGCGCACCCGGCGACGGCCACGGTCGTCGATGCGGCGAGCGCCGCGAGTAGTCCACGTCGGTGCATGACCGTTGATAGGCTCGCAGGGAGGGTTAAGCGTGTCGGCGTAAGTACCGCGAACTGATACTCGGCGGCAGACGTCCGGCACACGTTGCGCCGGCCGAAGGCACAAAGTTCACGGTGTGGGGCGCGCGAGGTGAGCCAAATGGAACGCCGAGGGCAAATCAGTCTGGCGGAAGCGCTCCTCCTCGACATCGTCCGGCTCCACGAGACGTGGATGGAGATCGTGTTCCCCAGACAGCTCGATCCGAGCGCGGTGCTGGGGAAGTGGAAGCCCGAAACCGCCGTCCAAACGGCGGGGTACTACCTCTGGGCGGCGCTCGGCGCGCCGCTCGTCGCGGTCGTGTACCCGCTCCTGCTCGTCGGATTCGCCACGCGGTACTACGCCTCGAAGCTCGACTCGGCGGTGGCCCGCTTCGGCGTGCTGGGCGCCGTCCTCGTAGCGACGCTCGTCTGGGGGTCGCTCACCCTCGTCGCACACCTGCAGCTCCCGACCGACGTCATGCTCGGGATCGGAGGCGCCAGCGTGGTCGCCGTCGTGTCCGCCGGGCTGGCCGCGGGGTTCTCGAAGGTCGGCGGGCGATTCGTTAGCGTCCTCCTCGCGTACCCGTTCGCGATGACGGCGATCTTTCTGCCGCCGGTCGTCGCCGCGCTGCTCACGCCCTCCATCTCGGGGTTCGTCCTCGACCCGAGCTACGCGCTCGCGGTCTGGATCCTCGACACGATCCTCGCGGTCGGCGGGATCAACGAGACGCTCCGAGCCGCCTTCGATCTGGAAACGTTCGGCGATCAGTGGGGCGTCGCCGGACTCGGATACGTGTTGATGTGGGTCGGCATCTCCGTGCCGCTGGGGTGGTTCCTCGGGCTGCTCGTCGCCCTGGCCGACCTGATCCGTCCGAAGCCCGACGCCTGACGCGGGAGGGGCGGCTGACGGGGCTCACGGCGACGGCCACGGGTCCGGGGGCTCGCCTACTCGTTCTCGTCGAACCGTTCGCCGGCCGTCTCGAAGGCGGACTCCGACCGCTCTTTGCTCCGCCGACGCTCTCGCTCCGCGATCGCCTCGGGATCCGGACTCGCGTCGTCGTCGATCCGCGCGAACGACCGGTGGACCTTCGCGTGACACCAGCGACACAGCGCGACGGTGATCTCGTGAGGCCCCGCGCCGCGGCCCTCGGCCTCTCCCCGGCTCGACCCGACGCCGTACGAGAGGTGGTGTTCTTCCACCAGCGGTCGAGCGTCCTCGTGGGCGATCCGCACCTCTGCCAGCCCGCAGCGCCGGCACTCGCGGCCGGCGGTGGTCGAGCGATAGTGGGGACACTCGCGCCATGCTCCGTCGGGGCCGACGTGACAGGCGTAGTCGTCCGCGCGCCGGGCGGCGGCGAACGCGGGGTCGTCATCCGAGCGCGTCAGCGCGAACCGGCAGCGACCGTCGTCGGTAAGGTGATCGCAGACGCCGGCGACCGCGTACGGGTCGTCGGCGCCGACAGGGGTGCCGTCCGGGGTGTGCTCCACGCTAGATCAGGCTCGCGCCGTCGAGGTCGGTCCGACCGTAGTCGACGTCGAGGAGTCGAAGCAGCGTCGGCGCGACGTCGAGGAGGTCGGCGTCGTCGACGTTCGCGTCCGGATGGTCGACGAACAGGGCGGCGTCCTCGAAGGTGTGCATTCCCGTCCGCGGGCCGTCCGGGTCGAACACCTCGTCGTGCGAGCGGAAGCCGGACTTGAGGTCGAAGCCGTCGTTCGGGATGACGACGAGGTCCGGGGCGATCTCGTCGTGGTCGCCGCGGAACACGGTCTCGCGCTCGACGACCCGCTTTGCGACCCGTTTACCGTTCGGTCCCTCCCACGCCTCGAGGGCTTCCTGCAGCTCGCCGCGGACGGCCTCGTACTCCGACTCGGGGACGACGCCCTCCGGCTCGCGCCCCTCGACGTTCAGGTAGAACCGGCCGGGGACGAGCGAGTACGCCCGGGTGTCGCCGTCGATGTCGGCCAGCGCGCCGTGGTCCGCCTCGCCGTAGGAGAGCCACCCCTCGCGCTCCAGCCACTCGTTGCAGTACACGTCGTATCGGAGCCGCGTGAAGCCGTGGGTAGAGCCGACGACGAGCCGGACGTCGTCGGGCAGCGCCCGTCGGATCGCACCGATGTGGTCGTCAAGGGCGGCGTAGAAGTCGAGCAGGTCCTCGCGGTGCGGTCCCGACTCGACGTAGTCGCCCCACAGGAAGTGGTTGATCCGGTCGGGCGCCGTGAACACGCCGACGAACAGGTCCCAGTCGTCCAGCTCGACGTACCGGTGGAACGCCGCCGCGCGGGCGTCGAGCGTCTCGCATGCGTGCTCGATGAACTCCGATTTGTCGGCCTTGTGTCCGAGCTTGGCGTTCACCGACAGCCGGTAGCTGCTCCCGGTGAGGTACTCGCGAAGCTCGTCGGGGTGGGACGCCTTGTCGACGTCGGGCGAGAGGTAACCCGACACCATCCGCTGGACCGTTCGCTGGGGCGGGAAGGTGACGGGGACGTTCATCACCGTCGCGTCGAGCCCGGCGTCGGTGGCGCGGTCCCACACCCGGGTCGCCTGCACGTCCCGTCCCATGGGCACGTAGGTGTCGTAGGTTCCGACCTCGCGGTCCTGGAAGCCGTACACACCGGTCTCCCCCGGGTTGACGCCGCTCGTGAGCGCGGGCCAGCACGCGCTCGACTCGGGCGGCACGATGCTGTCGATCGGTCCGCCGTCGCCGTCGTCGGCGATCGCCGACAGGGTCGGAAACGTGTCCGGGTTGTCGGCGACGAGACCGTGGGGGAGACCGTCGATCCCGACGAACGCCACGCGCGGGGTGTCGGTCCCGCGCAACCGGTCGAAGAGGCCCATGGAACTACATCCACGGTAAGGGCCAAAAGGGTTGACATCGCTCGGTCCCAGACGGCACTCGTCCGTCGGTCGCCCGCGTGACGTCGACGCCTCCGCGGCGGCGTCCACGCTCGCCTCGGGACCCTTTTGAGGGCGGCCGACGAGGGTGACGCATGGAGACGCGACGCGCACTTCTCGTGGACGCGTTCACGGACGAGCCGCTGGCCGGGAACGTCGCCGGCGTCGTGCCGGACGCCGCGGGCCTGAGCGACGACCGGATGGGGAGGATCGCCGCCGAGCTCGGCGCGTCGGAGACCGCGTTCCTCTTCGAGGCGGGCGACGGCGCGGACGAGCGGGTCCGCTACTTCACCCCCTCGACGGAGGTCGACCTCTGCGGGCACGCCACGATCGCGAGCTACGCCGCGCTGTACGACGCGGGCGAGGTCGACGCCGGCGACCGAACCCTCCGGACGAACGTCGGCGATCTCTCGATCGCGGTCGACGACGACGGGACCGTCTGGATGCGACAGAACCCGCCGACGGTCGAGCCGGTCGACGAGACCGAACTCGACGCCGACCGCCTCGGAGACGCGCTCGGGATCGACCCCGCGGCCCTCCGAGACGTGGGCGCGGACCTCCCCGTCGCCGTCGCCTCGACCGGGCTGCCGTGGCTCGTCGTTCCGGTGAACTTCCTCCAGCGGCTCGGCGAGGCCGAGCCGGACGCGGCCGCCGTCGAGGCGATCTCGAACGCGCACGACGCCGCCGGAATCTATGCGTTCACCTTCGACACGCTCGACGCGGCGTCGACCCTCCACGGGCGGGCGTTCGCGCCCGCGGTCGGCGTCGCCGAGGACCCCGTGACGGGGACCGCGAGCGGCGCGGTCGGGGCGTACCTCCGCGCGGTCGACGCGTTCGACGGCGCCCTTCCCGAGGAGCTGCGGTTCGAGCAGGGGCACTTCCTCGACCGACCGGGCGAGGTCCGCGTCCGGGTCGACGGCGACGACGTTCGGGTGGGCGGCCGCGCGGTCGTCTCGACCGAGGGCGAACTGTGCCTGCCGGACGAGCGCGACGACGACGGGATCATCGAGGCGTGACCGTCGATCACCCGAAGGGCCCGCCGCGAGCCGAACCCTTAGGGGCGCGCGAACCGTATGCGGGTACATGGAGTTCGACCTGCCCCGTGCGGTCGGCATCGTGGCGCTCATCGTCGTCCTCGGAACCCTCGGCGTCGCCTACGGGACGCCGATGGCGCTCCAGACGACGCTGATGATGGTCCTCCCGTCGATGGTCGTTTTCGGTGCCATCGCGTTCGTCGTCGGGATGAAACACGGCGAGTTCCGCGCGACCCGCGTCTGACTCCGGGATATCGCGCCGTCGAGCCGCGCAGAGGGAATCACGACGCTTTTTAGAAGGCGACCGTCAACCGTGGGTCGTGCCACTCGGGTCACCGCTCACGGACCTGCTGCTCCTCGTCGGGGGTGCCGCCCTCCTGTACGTCGGCGCCGAGCTGCTCGTCACGGGCGCCAGCGACCTCGCGCTCGCCGTCGGGCTGAAGGCGTCGACGGTCGGGGTCACCGTGATCGCGTTCGCGACGACCGCGCCGGAGCTGTTCGTCACGCTGCTCGGCGCCGTGACGGTGTCCACCGACGTCGGTCTCGGGACGATTCTCGGCTCGAACATCGCCAACATCGGACTGGTGTTGGGCGTCTCCGCGCTGATCCGACCGCTCGACGTCTCCGAGACGGTGTTCGAGCGCCACGTCCCGTTCATGGTGCTCGCCGCGCTGCTGCTCGTCGGCCTCGGCTGGAACGGCCGGATCGGTCGTCCGGGGGGTATCCTCATGCTCGCCGTGCTCGTCGGGTTCACGGTCGTGATCATGCGTCGAGTCCGGCAGACGCAGTCGGATATCACCACCGCGGAGCGCGCGGAGATGCCCGACGCGAACGTCCGCGACGTGGCGGCGGTCCTCGGCGGCATCGTCGCGCTGGTGCTCGGGTCGCAGTGGCTGATAGACGGCGGGGAGTCCCTGCTCGCGGCCGCCGGCTTCTCCGACATCTTCATCGGGCTCACGGTGCTCGCGCTGGGCACCTCGCTGCCGGAGCTGGCCGCGAGCGTCCTCGCCGCCGTGCGCGGCGAGGCGGAGTTCAGCGTCGGCAACGTCGTGGGGTCGAACATCTACAACGTCCTCGCGGTCATCGGCCTCCTCGCGGTCGTCCGACCGATCGGGGTGAGCTCCTCCGTCCGCGGCTTCGAGTTTCCCGCGCTGCTCGCGTTCACCGCGCTGCTCGTCGGGATGATGTACCGAGGCGATCGGATCTCGCGGCTCGACGGCGCGGTCCTCGTCGCGGGGTACGGCGTCTTCGCGTACCTGCTGTTCCCGTGACGGTCTGAGCGCCCTCCTCGCTCGTCCGGTCGTCGCCCGTCCGACGTCGGGCCGGAACCGACGCCTATTCGGTCGGCCGTGACGGATCGCCGGCCGTGATAGCGATCGTCGTCAGCCGGGCCGACAGCGCCTCCGAACACATCGGCGAGCGCCTGCTCGCCGCGGGCGACTGGGAGCGACGCGAGGACGGGACCCGCCCCGACGCCGCGGGCGGCGGGGTCTACTACCGAACCGACGGGTTCGAGCTCCGCGAGTTCGACGACCTCCACATCGACCTCGACGACCCGACGGCGGCGTTCGGCGAGGGAGACGACGACGCCGACCCCGCGTTCCTGGTCTTCGTCTCGCGTCACTCCGGCGAAACCGGCCGGCTTCTGACTGCGCACGTCACCGGCAACTTCGGGCCGGCGCCGTACGGCGGCGAGCCCGGGACGCTCGCGCGGGCCGCCCCGGGGGCCGAGAAGCGCGTCGTCGAGGCGCTGGCGGCGCACGCCCCCGAGGGGTACGACATCGGCGTCGAGTGCACCCACCACGGACCAACCGGCGTGTCTGTTCCCTCGCTGTTCGTCGAGCTCGGCTCCGACGAGCCGCAGTGGACGGACGCGGAGGCGGCCGAGGCGGTCGCGCGGGCGGTCCTGGACCTGCGCGGGACGGGACCGGACCTCGTGACCGACCGGGGCGACGTCGCGGTTGAACCGACCGGGGACGCGGGCGACCGGAGCGACGACGCGGGCGGCGGCGAACCCCGCCACGTCGTCGGCTTCGGCGGCGGCCACTACGCGCCGCGGTTCACCCGGATCGTCCGCGAGACGGCGTGGGCCGTGGGCCACGTCGGCGCCGACTGGGCGCTCGGCGAGATGGGCGCGCCCGAGCCGAACCGAGACGTGATCGAACAGGCGTTCGCGCGCAGCCGCGCGGACCACGCCGTGATCGAGGGCGACAGACCCGACCTCGCGGCGACGATCGAGGGGCTCGGTCACCGCGTCGTGAGCGAGACGTGGGTCCGCGAGGTCGGCGATCGCCCGCTCTCGCTGGTGGAGCGGCTCGAGACCGACCTCGCGTCCGTCGACGACGGGCTCCGGTTCGGGTACGTCTCCCCGGCGGACGCCGCCGCCGACGCGGTCCGGATCCGCGGGCTCCCGTCGGCCCTGCTGTCGCGGGCGCAGGGGATCGACGCGGACGCGGCCCGCGAGGCGGTCGATACGAACGCGGTCGCCTTCGACACGGACCAGGCTGGGACGCGCGCTGCGGGGGACGCGGCGTTCGCGGTCGACGCCGAGACGCCCGACTACGACGACCTCGTCGACGACCTCGCGGCGGTGCTGACGGAGCGCTACGACGCGGTCGAGGTCGCCGAGGGCGCCGTCGTCGCCCGCGAGGTCGCGTTCGACCCGGCGCTCGCGTCAGACCTCGGGGTGCCGGAGGGCCCCGCGTTCGGCAGGCTCGCGGACGGACGGGCCGTCGAGGTCGACGGCGAGACGGTCGCGCCGGCGGACGTGTCGCGGACGCGGACGGAGCGGTTTCCGATCGAGTGAACCCTCCGTCGAGCGCGTCCCCGCCAGGACGGTTTCGGCGGCTCTCGCGACCGTCTCCTGGCGTCTGACTCACGTCAGACGATCGGGCAAAAATAAATACGTCCGGGTCGCAACCACACCACATAATGGACTCTATCGTAGAGGACGCAATCGACGAAGCCGAGGAACCCCCGGCAGACGACGCCGGGGCGGTCGGCGCCGGCACGACCGACGCCGCCGCCGGCGCCCCGCCACAGTCCGGGACGATGACCGACGACGAGCTGCAGGACGTCCTCCAGGACCTCCAGACCAACATCACCGTCGTCGGCTGCGGCGGCGCCGGGGGGAACACGGTCAACCGGATGACCGAGGAGGGCATCCACGGGGCGAAGCTGGTCGCGGCCAACACCGACGTCCAGCACCTCGTCAACATCGAGGCCGATACGAAGATCCTCATGGGCCAGCAGAAGACGCAGGGGCGCGGCGCCGGCTCCCTCCCGCAGGTCGGCGAGGAGGCCGCCATCGAGTCTCAAGAGGAGATCCAGGACGCCATCGACGGCTCCGACATGGTGTTCGTCACCGCCGGGCTCGGCGGCGGCACGGGGACCGGCTCCGCGCCGGTCGTCGCGAAGGCCGCCCGCGAGTCGGGCGCGCTCACCATCGCCATCGTCACGACCCCCTTCACCGCCGAGGGCGAGGTCCGACGAACGAACGCCGAGGCCGGTCTCGAACGCCTCCGTGACGTGAGCGACACCGTCATCGTCGTCCCCAACGACCGGCTGCTCGACGCGGTCGGGAAGCTCCCGGTCCGCCAGGCGTTCAAGGTGTCCGACGAGGTGCTGATGCGCTCGGTGAAGGGGATCACGGAGCTCATCACGATGCCCGGGCTCGTCAACCTCGACTTCGCCGACGTCCGGACCGTCATGGAGAAGGGTGGCGTCGCGATGATCGGCCTCGGCGAGTCCGACTCCGACTCGAAGGCGCAGGACTCGGTGAAGTCCGCGCTCCGCTCGCCGCTGCTCGACGTCGACATCTCCGGCGCGAACTCCGCGCTCGTGAACGTCACGGGCGGCACCGACATGTCCATCGAGGAGGCGGAGGGCGTCGTCGAGGAGATCTACGACCGGATCGACCCCGACGCGCGGATCATCTGGGGCACCTCCGTCGACGACGAGCTGGAGGGCGAGATGCGGACGATGATCGTGGTGACCGGCGTCGAGTCGCCGCAGATCTACGGCCGCAACGGCGAGCCGCCGGCGGGCGCGGCCGCCGAGATGGAAGACATCGACTACGTGGAGTGACGCGCGCCGTCGACCCGACAGCCGCACCGGTCGCGCCGTCCTCCCGATAGAGTTCCCCGGGGCCTCCCGGCCCGCCGCTCGCGCGGATCGCCCCGCATCAAAAGGTAAAAACCGTCTCGCCTCGAAGCGCGTCGTAACATGGACGTTCCGTACGACCTCAACAGCTACGTTCGGGTGCTGAAGCTGGCGAGCACGCCGAGCACCGACGAGTTCCTCCAGGTGTCGAAGATCGCCGGCGCCGGCATCATCCTCGTCGGCTTCATCGGCTTCCTGATGTTCGCGATCATGAGCCTCCTGCCGGGGGTCGGCGCCTGATGCCGATCTTCTCGGTGAAGACCACCGCGAGACAGGAGCGAACCGTCGCCGACATGCTCGCGGAAAAGGAGATGCCGGAGATCCAGGCGGTGATCGCTCCCGACCAGCTCACGAGCTACGTGATGGTCGAGGCGAGCGACGGCAGCGTGTTCGCCCGGATACTCGACGAGATCCCGCACGCCCGGGGCGTCATTCAGGGCTCGGAGGGGCCCGCAGAGAGCCCCTTCTCCGAGGTCGAGCACTTCCTCTCGCCAACCCCCGACGTCGAGGGGATCGCCGAGGGCGACATCGTCGAGCTGATCGCCGGGCCGTTCAAGGGCGAGAAGGCCCGCGTCCAGCGCATCGACGAGGGGAAAGATCAGGTCACCGTCGAGCTGTACGAGGCGACCGTCCCCATCCCGGTGACCGTCCGCGGCGACCAGATCCGCGTCCTCGACTCCGAAGAGCGCTGAGCGTCCGGACCTCGAGCTCCGTTCCCCCCTCCTTTCGTCCCGACAGACCCCGCTCCGTCTCCCGGGCTACCGGACGCGTCGTCGACAACGACAAGGGCTTTATTCGGCGACGCCCGACCAACTCGACATGTTCGGCTCCGGCGTGCCGGCGGTCCTGAGTCTGGTCCCCGACACGTTCACGTTCGCGTGGGTCGTCGCGATCCTCTTCGCGATCGCGTGGCTGCTCGACAGCCGCGGCCTGGCGGCCGGCCGGTCGCTCGCGGCGGGGACCTGGGCGCTGTTCGGCGTGTTCTGGCTGACCACCGTCCCGTACTTCGCGTTCGAACACCAGAGCTACGTCGAGTCGCTCCTGGCGCTCGTCGGCGTTCCCGCCTGCATCTACGCCGGGTATCTGCTGTACGACGGCCGCTCGTCGCTTTTCACCCTCACCCGGGCGATCGCGATCATGCTGTTCATCTACCTGCCGTTCGAGACGATCCCGGCGTTCTCGGTCGCCGGAGTCGCGTTTCCCGAGCCGCGACGGATCCTTATCGAGACGGTCGCGACCCAGACCGGCTTCCTCATCGACCTGCTCGGCTACTCGCCGGAGCGCGTGATCAGCGACGAGGGGTACAACGCGGCGTTCGCGTGGACGCTCCCCGACGGTCACACGGTCACGATCTACGTCGTCCTGGCGTGTACGGGGCTCGGCAGCATGGCCATCTTCGGCGGCCTCGTGGCCGCCGTGGAGGCGCCGCTCTCGCGCAAGCTCCGCGCGCTCGCGGTGTCGATCCCGCTCATCTATGCGCTCAACATCCTCCGGACGACGTTCATCACGATCGTCGCGGGCAACCAGTACATGCAGTGGCAGACCGACCTCGTGCTCGCGATGTTCGGCGCGAGCGACCCCTACCGCGTCTCGTTCCTGATCTCCGACCGGATCATGAGTCAGGTGCTCGCGGTCGTCGCGCTCATCGGGATCACGTTCCTCGCGCTGCGCGAACTCCCGGAGCTCGCCGTCGTCCTCGAAGACGTGCTCTACCTGCTCACGGGCGAGGAACACGACCTGACGGAGTCGCTGGACCTCCCGCGGGAGCCGACGAACCGCTGACCTCCCCGGACGCGGAGGACCATGACAAGATATAGGCCCGGTTGCGAGGTACGTCGGCGTATGCACGAGACGGTTCTGTCGCCGCGGCGACGCCGCGACGGTGGGGGTAACCGACCGTGGTGAGCGCGGTCGACCCCTTCGTCTACCTCGAGACCAACGTCGCGAAGCTCGTCCTGGCGACCGCGCTCGGGATGTTCCTCGGGCTCGAACGCGAGTGGTCACAGAAGTCAGCCGGGGTCCGGACGTTCGCGCTGATCGCGCTGGCCGCTGCGGTCTTCTCGCTGCTCGACGCCGAGGGGCTCCTGATCGTCGGCGGCGCGCTGATCGTCGCCAGCGCGGTGCTCCTCGCCATCCAGAGCTTCGTCGAGACGGACGTCGAGGGGCTTTCGTTGACCACCTCGGTGTCGATGCTCGTCACCTACGGGGTCGGCGTGCTCGTCGCCGAGTCGCTCTTCATCGAGGCGGTGACGGTGGCGGTGCTCTCCTCGCTCCTGCTCGTGCTCAAGCGGGAGCTCCACCAGTTCGCGTGGGGGCTCACCCGCGAGGAGATGCGCAGCGCGGTCGAGTTCACGATCCTGGCGTTCGTCGTCTTCCCGCTGCTGCCGGCGGAGACGGTCGACCCGTGGGGCGCGGTCCAGCCGCGGCTCGTCTGGTCGCTCGTCGTCGCCGTCAGCGCCATCGGCTTCGTCAACTACGTGCTCGTGAAGCGGTACCAGGGGCGCGGCTACGCGGTCACCGGCTTCTTCGGCGGGCTAGTGAACTCCACGGCGGTCGTCGCGGAGATGGCGAAGCGGGCGAAGGGGGAGCGGGAGCTACGCGACATCGCGGTCGGCTCGATCCTGCTGGCGAACGCGGCGATGGCGCTGCGAAACGCCGCCGTCGTCGCCGCGTTCGTCCCGGAGGCTGCGCTCGCGGTCGGCGCGCCGCTGGGCGCGATCACGGTCGCCGGCGTGTCGATCGCCGTGTGGCGGAGCGACTGGCGGACGACGGTGGAGACGGAGCTCACCTCGCCGTTCAGCCTGCGGAACGCCCTGACGTTCGGCGCGCTGTTCCTCCTCGTGCTCGTCGTCTCCGCGGGCGCGGAGCGCGCCTTCGGCGCCGGCGGGTTCGTCGCCACGTCGTTCCTCGCGGGGCTCGTCTCCTCGGGGACCGCGACGACGACGGCGGTCTCGCTGCTCGGCACCGGACAGATAACGGTCGACACCGCGGTCGCGGGCGTCGTCGCCGGGACCGCCGCGAGCGTCCTCGTCAAGACCGCGTTCGCGGCGAGCATCGCGCGCGAGCTGGTCAGGCCCGTGTTGCTCTGGAACCTGGCGTTGATCGCGGTCGGGATCGCCGTGGGCGCCCCGCTGCTGGTGTTCTGAGGACCGGCGCGACGCGTCTTCGCCCCGACGGCGGACCCCGCGGTGACCGCTAGGAGAGGTGTGCGGCCACGTCGGTCGAGGACACCATGCCGACGTAGTCGTCGTCGACGACCGGGAGGTGTTTCACGCCGTACATCGTCATCATCGCCGCGACCTCCTCCATCATGAGGTCCGGCGTCACCGTCTCCACGTTCTCGGTCATCACGTCGCGAACGACGGCCTCGTCGAGGTCGCGGCCGGCCGCGACGGCGCTGACGATGTCGCTCTGCGTGATGATACAGCCGCCCCCCGTCGTCACGACGAGCGCGCTGATGTCGTCGGCGTCCATCCGACGCGCGGCCTCGCGAAGGGGCTCGTCCGTCCCGATCGTCTCCAACGGCGTCGACATGACTTCGCTGACGCGGGTCCGGTCGTTCAGATCCATACCGTGGTATGTGCTACCAGATTTGATTACTCTTCCGGTGTGTGATCCTCTCCCCTCCGTCCAACGGTTTCCGAGCGAGCGTCGTCGTCTCCGAGACGGGCGAGGTCGCTCGAACAAGAATATATACGCGTCCGCGCCCGTGTTAGTTATATGTCAGGTGTTCTCAGTTCGTTGAGCGACTTCGGGACGCGGTCGTTGCTCACGCACGCAATCATGTCGGTGACGCTCCCGTTGGGATTCCTCATCGGGCTCACCGTGGACTCGCAGCTCGGACTGGTGTCGTTCGTCGCGCTGTTGAACTTCACCGCGGGAATGTGGGTGTGCCAGTCGATCCACTCGCTCGGCGCAGAGGCTAGCGAGGACGGGTACGACGGCGTCATCAACGAGCTCAGGGCCTATGGCAAGTGACGACGGGCTCGACTCCGCGCGGTTCGGGCGCCTCCTGCTGCTGATCGGGTTCGTCACGACGGTCTCGCTGTTGACGTCGGCGCGGATCCTCCCGAACGACCTGTTCTCGGTCGCCGTCGTCGCCATCGGGAGCATCGCGCTCGTCACCGCGATCACCGGCTTTCTGATCGCGGCGGGCGCGACCTACGACGATCAGGTGGCGGGGTCGGGGCGGTAGTCGACTGGCGACCGTTCACCGGAGCGGTCTCTTCCCCGCCGCGAGGCCCACCGTCGTCCTCAGAGGTACCCTCAGGACCGGTGCCTCGAGAGATACCCTCAGGACCGATGCTTCGAGAGGTACGCCGTGAGGTCGGTCGTCGACAGCATCCCGACCAGCTCACCGTCCGCGGTGACGACTGGCAGGTGCGTGTACCCGCGGTCCGTCGGCTCCGCGAGCTCCTCGACGGAGTCGTCGGGAGAGACCGTGACCACGTCCGTCGTCATGAACGCCTCGACGGGAGTCACGTCCTCCGGTTCGTTGCGCCGGACGAGCGAGACGAAGTCCGTCGCGGTGATAAGCCCCGAGAGGTGCCCGTCGTCGTCGACGACGACGATGGAGCTCACCCCCGTCTCCAGCATGCGCTTCGCCGCGTCCGCGGCCGCCGCTCCCGGGGCGATCGTGACGAGGTCGGTCGACATCAGCTGCTCGACGGGAACGTCTGTCATGAACGATGATACCGCGGACGGGAATATCAAACGTCCGGTCGATCCGGGCTACTCGCCGAGAAGTTCACTGGGCGCTCCCGCCAGCCCGGCGAGCGCGTCGGCCTCGACGTGGTGGAGGGCTCCGGGGATCACCAGCAGGTGGAGCGGGTCGCCGAACTCCCGTCCCGCGAGCGCGCTCAGCCGGTCGGCGGCGACGACCGCGTCGGGCGACCCCGCGCGGGCGACGACGACGGCGAGCTCGTCGCGCCAGCCGTCTGCGAGCAGGCCGGCCGCGACGTCGGCCGTCATGTACTCCTCGTGGTCCGGGTCGGGGCCGGTCGGGCCGGTTCCGACCTTGATGTCGAGGTAGACCACCGTGTGGAGCCCGCGCTCGCGGTTCGCCTCGATCGTCTCGACCACGCTCCCCGGAACGTCGTCGCCGCCGTGGGCGTACGGGAACGGGAGCGTCGTCGCCTTGCCGAACCGGTAGTTCTGGAGCCCGGTGAGACTCGAGGCGGCCGACTGGGCTGTCACGCCGTGGACCACGCGCGTGTCGATGCCGCGCTCCTCGGCGCGCAGCCGGAGGTCCGCGTGCGTCGTCGAGATCATCGTGTCGCCGGCCGTGCAGAAGGCGGCGTCGCCCTCGGCGGCGGCCGCGAGGATCGGCTCCGGGTCTCGCTCGACCCCCTCACGGGAGCGCACTTCGATGTCGGCGCCGTGGTACGCCTCCAGCTCGTCGACGTCGGCGCCGACCAGCCTGCTGGTGTAGAACTCGGCGAAGACGCGGTCCGCGGCGCGCAGCGCGTCGCGCCCCTCGACGGTGACCGACCGCTCGTCGTAGAGGCCGAGCCCGATGAACGTGAGCATACGCCCGGTCCGTCGGGAGGCGGCTAAAGTGGCCCGGAACGGGATCGACGCCAGCGTCGGGCGCCACCTAAAGGTCTTTCATGATCGTTCCTTGTGATTCCATAGCAAGCCCTAAGAGGAGACCACCACAACCTTTGGGTACGAGGCCCGCACGGGCTCACATACCACTATGACTGACGACGAACTCATCTGGCGGATATCGGGGGGATCCGGCGACGGGATCGCTTCGACCAGCCAGAACTTCGCGAAGGCCTTGATGCGATCGGGGCTCAACGTGTTCACGCATCGCCACTACCCGTCCCGCATCCGCGGGGGCCACACCTACACCGAGGTTCGCGCATCCGCCGACCCGGTGAGGTCCCGCGGGGACGGCTACAACTTCCTGCTGGCGCTCGGCGACTCGTTCGCCCGCAACCCGCAGGAGGGAGCCGTCTACGGGAACGAAGAGATCAAACCGCTCTCGGAGAACCTCGACGAGCTCCGCGAGGGGGGCGTCATCGTCTACGACGAGGGGCTGCTCGACGCCTCCGAGATCCCGAACTTCGAGGAGCGCGCCGAGGAGAACGACTGGCACGTGTACCCGCTGGACCTCCGCGGACTCGCGCGCGAGCAGGGTCGCGAGGTCATGCGAAACACCGCCGGCGTCGGCGCGACCTGCGCGCTAACCGGGATGGACTTGGACCACGTCCAGGACCTCATGCGCGACGCGATGCCGGAGAAGATCCTCGAGCCGAACCTCGAGATCCTCCAGATCGCGTACGACCAGGTGACGGAGGAGTACGACGTCGACGCGTCCGACGTCTCCGTTCCGACCGGCGAGCACGACGAAGAACAGCTGCTCATGTCCGGCTCGGACGCCATCTCCTACGGCGCCATCGACGAGGGCTGCCGGTTCATCGCCGGCTACCCCATGACGCCGTGGACCGAGGTGTTCACCATCATGACGAACAACCTGCCACAGCTGGGCGGGATCTCCGAGCAGGTCGAAGACGAGATCGCCGCGGCCGCGCTCGCGGTCGGCGCGTCCCACGCGGGCGTCAAGGCCATGTCCGGCTCCTCGGGCGGCGGCTTCGCGCTGATGTCCGAGCCGCTCGGGCTCGCTGAGATGACGGAGACGCCCGTCGTCCTCGTCGAGGCCATGCGCGCCGGCCCCTCGACCGGGATGCCGACGAAGCCCGAGCAGTCCGACCTCGAACACGTTCTGTACACCTCGCAGGGCGACTCCCAGCGCGTCGTTCTCGCGCCCGGGACCGTCGAGGAGGCGTACGAGCAGTCGCGGATCGCCTTCCGGCTGGCCTACGAGTACCAGATCCCGTCGATACTCCTGTACGACCAGAAGCTCGGCGGCGAGCTGGTGAACGTCCCCAAGAGCCACTTCGACCGCGAGCCGAACCCGACGCTCGGGAAGACCCTGAGCGAGGACGCGCTGGCGGAGGAGCCGCACTCGGACGACGGGAAGTTCCACCGGTTCCAGCACGACGTCGAGGACGGCGTCTCGCCGCGCTCGATCCCCGGCCAGAAGGGCGGTCGCTTCCTCGCGACCGGCAACGAGCACAGCCCGACCGGTCACATCGAGGAGTCGGCGGACAACCGCGTCGCGCAGATCGACCGCCGGACCCAGAAGCTGGAGGCGATCCGCGCCGACCTCGACACGATCGACACCGGCTCGTACGCCGGCCCCGACGACGCCCAGTACGGCATCCTCACGTTCGGCAGCCAGCAGGGCACCGTCGAGGAGGCGGTCGGTCGCCTCAACGACGCCGGGATCTCGGTGAAGTCGTACGGCGTCTCCGACATGCTCCCGTTCCCGACCGAGCAGGTCGAGGCGTTCGTCGAGAGCGTCGACGAGGTGCTCGTCGTGGAGATGACCGCCTCGGGGCAGTTCCGCGGGCTCGTCCAGAAGAACCTCGGCCGCTACGGCGAGAAGCTGTCGAGCCTGCTGAAGTACAACGGGAACCCGTTCGAGCCGGCGGAGATCGTCGACGGGTTCGAGGCCGCGATCGTCGAGGGCGACGGCGACGCGTCCGGCCACCAGACTACCTTCGTCCCAGCCGCAGGTGACTAACCCATGAGCACGTTTTCAGCGATCGGAGAGGAGCGGGAGATCGACCGCGACGAGTACACGCCGACCGTCGAGCCGCAGCCGACCTGGTGTCCGGGCTGTGGCGACTTCAGCGTCCTGAAGGCGCTGAAACAGGCGCTTCCGGAGGTCGGGCGCACGCCCGAGGAGACCCTGCTGTGCACCGGGATCGGCTGTTCGGGCAAGCTGAACAGCTACCTCGACACGTACGGCTTCCACACGATCCACGGGCGCTCGCTGCCCGTGGCCCGCGCCGCGAAGCTCGCGAACCCCGACCTCGAAGTGATCGCCGCCGGCGGCGACGGCGACGGCTACGGGATCGGCGGGAACCACTTCATCCACACGGCCCGGGAGAACCACGACATGACGTACATCGTCTTCAACAACGAGATCTTCGGGCTCACGAAGGGACAGACCTCCCCGACAAGCCCGAAGGGCCACAAGTCGAAGACGCAGCCGCACGGCAGCGCAAAGGAGCCGCTCAAGCCGCTCTCGCTGTCGCTGAACGCCGGCGCCTCGTACGTCGCCCGCACCGCCGCGGTCAACCCGAACCAGGCCAAGGAGATCATCATCGAGGCGATCGAGCACGACGGCTTCGCGCACGTCGACTTCCTCACCCAGTGTCCCACTTGGAACAAGGACGCGCGCCAGTACGTCCCGTACATCGACGTCAACGAGTCCGACGACTACGACTTCGACAAGACCGACCGCGTCGAGGCCGCGGAGATGATGCGCCAGACCGAGGAGTCGCTGTACGAGGGGAAGGTCCTCACCGGCCGCTACTACGTCGACGAGGACCGCCCGTCCTACGGCGAGGAGAAGCGGGCGATCGGCGAGATGCCCGAGGAGCCGCTCGCCGAGCGCTACTGGGACGACGGGTACGAGTGGGAGCGCTCGTACGACGAGTTCCTCGACAAACACGCCTAAACGGGCCGCACCCCCGGATCGCCGGCCGATCTCGGCCGGTTCGTCGTTCGTCCGTCTCGTTTTTCGGTTCGCAAGGTATTTTTTCCGTGGTGACAAAGTCCCGGACATGAGTACGGTATCGACGGAGGAACGGATCCTGTCGGTGTTAGAGGAGGACGCGCAGGCCTCCTGCGCGGAGATCGCCGATCGGGCCGACGTCTCGAAGCCGACGGTGCGGAAGTACATCGACCGCCTCGAGGAGCGCGGCGTGATCGTCGGCTACTCGGCGGAGGTCGACCCGAAGAAGCTCTCCTCGCAGTCGATCGCCATGGTGGGGATGGACGTCGACTCCGGCAGGTACGTCGACGCGACCCGCGAGCTGAAGGGGCTCGACGAGGTGCAGGCGCTGTACACCTCCTCCGGCGACCACATGCTGATGGCCGAGGTGCGCGCCGGCAACGGCGACGAGCTCGGCGAGGTCATCTCCGAGAAGCTGCTCGGCGTCGACGGCGTCACCGCCGCGCACCCCTCGTTCCTCCAGGAACGGCTGAAGTGAGCCGGGACCGCTTCGTCGACGTCCGGGGTCGTCGCTAGTCGGCAGACTTCAACTCGTCCGGCGTAGTCCGGGAGCGACCGATCCGTCGGTGCGGTGGCGCGCGCCGCCGAGCGCCCGCGAGGTCAGCGCAGCGCGGTCGCGTCCGCGACGACGATCGACTCGTCGCCGGCGGGCCCGCGCCGGGTGCCGCGCGGGTCGAACCCGTGTGCGGCGAAGAACTCCTGTGCGCCCGGGCTGTCGGCGGGCACGCTCGCTCGGAGCGTGTCGACGTCCCGGTCCGTCAGCGAGGACGCGACCCGCGAGAGCAGGTCGGTCGCGACGCCCTCGCCCGCGTGGGTGGGGTGGACCCACAGCGCGAGCAGCTCCGCCTCCGATCCCTCCGCGTCCGGGTGCGCGATGGCGACGCCGACGGGGCCGTCCTCGTCTTCCATCAGGAACGACCACTCCGCCTCCGCGGCGGCCTCGCGGACGCCGGCGGCCGACACGTCGAGGAGGGGCGATCCGATGTCGTCGAAGACGGTGGCCTCGCGGGCCCGCGAGACCGCCGTCCGCAGCGCCTCCGCGTCGTCGGGACGCGCCGCCCGGACATGCATGGTCGACCATGCGTCAAGCGCTCACCTATAGGTTTCGGGATGACAAAATTGCGCACGCTACGGCGGAGGTTCCGGGCGCACGGAACGGGGGCCGTCTGGTTGGCGGGGGAGCGAACGCCCCGCTACGCGACCGGCTCGATCCCGATCGTGACGACGACGTCCTCGACGTCCCACTGCTCGACGAGCCCGTCCGAGTCGGTGGCGCCGTCGGCCGCGTCGCTCGGGTCGTCGAGCCACCCGTCGGCGCGCACCTCGCCCGCGATCAGGTCCGCGTGGTCGTCGACGAAGCCGGCGATCCGGTCGTCGTCGACCGCGACGCCGACGCGGATCCGGGCCTCGACGTCTAAGTCGAGTTCCTTTCGCATCTCCTGAATCCGGCGGATCACGTCGCGAGCGTATCCCTCCGACTCTATCTCCGGGGTGAGCGAGGTGTCGACGTAGACGGTTCCGCCATCGAAGTCGGCGCCGGAGACGTCCTCGGGGGGTTCGGCGACGTACTCGACCATCGCGTCGTCGAGGTCGACGGGCTCGCCGTCGACGGTCACCGCGCCGCCCTCGACCGCCGCGCGGGTCGCGCCCTGCACCGCGCCCATCACCTCCTGGGCGTCGGCGCCGAACGCGGGACCGATCTCGGCCATCTGCGGCTGGGCGGTCTCGACCAGTTCGTCGAAGGCGTCGGTGACGGTCACTTCG